>NZ_JADPMR010000003.1:0-300000 GCF_015686695.1 Vibrio nitrifigilis
CATAATGGGGAGGCGCAATTTTGTTAGATAATTTTTAAAGACAAAATTTTCTAACTTATTTCTGTCCAGTTTTATGCTGATGGGACGGTGTAAAACTATAGAAATATTCAGCCTACTAAAACACGCAATTGCACCAATTCATAATGGTTATCTTCAGATTTATTTATCTCTTTCTTGAAGACTGTTAATGAATTCAATTACTTGATTTCTTGCTCTTCGGATAATTTTGAAAATCGCAGTTGCTATCTCGGCAGTTGAGTCATCCTCACAAAAAAAATAGTTCAAAGGAACTCCTAGCTCTTTAGCCAGCAGTTTGAGTGTCCGAACATCAGGAGTGTGCACTCCCTTTTCATATTGGTTCATTCGCGCCACTCGCTGTACCAGATTCCATACCGATACTAATCCCCAGTTCTTTTGGGAGATCTTCATTTTCTTACGGGCTTCTTTGAGACGCTTTGGGATTGGGTTGTCTGTTGACACTTATGTTTCATACTTGTTTTACTCATCAATACTAAGATTGTCTTAGTTTTACTTATTTATGTATACTAAGCAATACTTAGTTTTTGTATTGTTCGAGTAGTAAATGAAACGTTCTCAAAAGATAAACGCATATATTTATAAGTTGTTGATAGAAAAAGGATGGATGGGTTTTCCGTTGTTGAGGCTCGGGATGTTGCCCGTTTGTTCCCCGAAAGCCCTAAAGACATCAATGAACTTCGTAGATTGTTATCGACAATTATTAAAGTGCATAGAAAGCAGATGGTTGCGCTGTGAAGGTTCTGGTAGAGAAAAACGATACTTCAAAACGGACGAGTTTAACTCACTCTCTTTTGAGCCTCGGAAACCTAAATCACGTGTAAGAAAGAGTCGCCCAACAGTACCAGTTACAAATCAAGATAGTAACGATTACTCAGAATTAACGGTTGAGCGCAACAGATTAAAGGGAGAACTGGAAGTTACTTTGGGTGAGATAGATAAGTACAAAACGTTAAAAGAACAATATCCCGAACAATTTCAGCTTCTTGAACGTCTGAACGTTGCCGCTAACGAAAAAGCAGCTTTGTTTATGGGCAACATTAATGCAATTACGAATATGTTGAATTCGTTGTCACATGAGAGAGCATAGTATGTTAAGGAAATGGCAAGCAGAATGTGTTGCTCAAGCGTTGGAAAAATACGAATCTGGTTCTAACCATTTCTTCTGTCAGGCGACACCAGGAGCTGGTAAAAGCATCATGTCAGCCACACTGGCTAAGACATTACTCGATAAGGGGATGATTGATCTCATTCTTTGCTTTTCACCTTCTGTTGCTGTAGCTGATGGCATGAGGGCTACGTTTTCGATAATCATCAATTGTCCATTTAACGGAAGTCTAGGCTCAATAGGTCAGTCACTTACTTATCAGTCAATCCAGTATTTAGGCGATGACTTTTGGCGAACCATTGAAAAATATAGAGTTCTTGTCGTGTTTGATGAGATTCACCATTGTTCCGGTGATGAGCTAGACAGAGCCAACATTTGGGGACAACAAATATTGGCTCGTATACAAGGTGTTGCTACCTATACGTTAGCTCTGTCGGGAACACCCTGGCGTTCAGATAAATTTCCGATTGTTTTGGCTGAATATAGTGATCCGGAAGGCAAGCTATTTTGTGATTATTAGTATGGTTTAGCCCAAGCTATAGCAGACAATGTCTGCCGTAAGCCGAAATTAGTTTTGGTTGATAATGAACATTTGACGATTTTAGAAGGTTCTGAGAAAAAATCATTTGCTTCTATTCTTGAGCTCCTTAAGCAATCAAAGACGTCGTATCAGGATGTAATTCATAATACTCAAGCAATGGAGTATGTCCTCGGCTTAGGATGCCAGAAACTTAATGAAATCCGGAAAGAGTCTTTTAATGCAGGAGGTCTTGTTGTTGCGTCATCGGTGAAACATGCAAAACAAGTACAAAAAATATTGACTGAAAAATTTGGTCAGTCAGCAACGTTAGTAACCTACCATCATGATGATCCTCAATCTGAAATTAAGGCTTATCAAACAGGAACGACCCAATGGATTGTGAGTGTCGGTATGATAAGCGAAGGTACTGATATTCCCCGTCTACAAGTGTGTTGTCATATTAGCGCTGTAAAAACAGAACTTTACTTTAGACAAGTGCTTGGCCGGATATTGCGAGTCAACGATAGTCCAAATCAGCAAGCCTGGCTTTATACGTTTGCAGAGCAGAATTTAATTGAATATGCGGAGCGTATAGAGCATGACATTCCTGAAACCTGTCTCTTTGCCAAAATTGGTAAAGAAGAGTATATCCCAGAGTTACAAGCAACAAATCAATGCGGTGAAGTTGAATCTGTGCCCGCAAAAATTATCAAAGGATATAGCCAGTTAGATTGGGGAATTCAATCCAAATCTATCTCATCAGGTCGTGGGGCTGACGATATTTTTGATGAAATTTGGTTGGGACGATTTCGTGAACGTGTAGTTTCAGCGTTTTTATAATCGGCGATGATATTTCATCAAGCAATATGCTTCTAAGGAGTTGATATGTTCTACATTGGTGTTAGCCATTATTATGCGACGGGTGAAGGCGTAACGATTTATGTTGCTAGCGGTAGCGAAAAATCAATACGCGCATCGATTCCTGAGTATTTTCATCCAGGACTCACTATTTTAACCCCCGCAGAGTGGCTAAAAGCCGCAACTGGAGACTGTGTGGATGAATACCACCAATCGGATGCGGAGGTTCTTAAAACCTATTTACCAATGTTATGGCAGCAAATTGAAGAAAGAGCATTGGAAAGAGGGTGTTATCTGGATTTTTTCATGAAGCACCACTTCAACTATGCCTGATGTGAATTAGAGGGTATCAATGAAGATTTTATATTTCGACATGCTTAGTTTGTTCTATTCGAATGAATATTTTCACCGTAATGCAAGTGTACATACCAAGTATAAAGAATGGTTTAATACTCGAACAAAGACACTTTTAGAAATGGTAGAACCGGATTCTCAAGCTATCGGCAATCTAAGAGATGCAGCGTTAGAATCAGGGCTATTACTTTACCCTTTGGGGAGCTGCTACGACCGAGAATATCTTATTGAACATGGTGTGTTTACTGGCGATGAATTAGCCCCTGAGACTGAATTGCCCTTCAGAACGCATATGGACGACAACAATTCAGTCCGTCAGATGTTAGCCCATGCTCACAGTCTAAACGCCCAATGGTACGTCTGTGGTGATGTCGGCTCTGAAGAGCTATTACAACATTATCCGGATCGTTACTTACGTTCAGAGCTTGGAAAGGGCGTTACTAATGAACTGATTTCTAAAATACGCGGCTTGGAATCAGCGGACTATTAATTAACTGACTGGGGCAATACCGATGCTTTTGAAAAAGAGACACACTATAGACCAGATAGCTGCTTCTATCAAAAGCAGAAATAACGTTGATGATTTCCCTTCTCTTGAAAGACTAAAGTTGTACGAACAGTGGAAATCAGGAACCGCTAAAAAGGTACTTGATGGCATTTTGTTATATCAAGAAAAGCGCACAGAGATTGAACTGCAAGAAGTTGAGCAAACGATTGCTGATACATACAAAATACAGCTGGTATCGTTTGGGGTGAAAGTTGCAGCAGTTTTTTATGTAAACTCAGCTATATACATAATTCAAATCATATAGATAAACGAAAATGGCTTGTATTTTTCTCTCGAGATTCAACCCAACATACTTAACCGTTTGATATTAGATATTCCAGATTCCATTTTCTGTCTTGCTGATGAATTAGCGCTATGAACCCGTATAACCGGTGGTTGAAAACCTTGTGTTGCAACCGCCTCTTCAATCCACAAAACCACATCATAGCCAGTACCATGAGCATCATCTCCTAGATCATGATCTAGGCTGACTTCAGTCACCTTTCCTTGCTGTAGCAAGGCGATAGCTTCTTCAGGCCAGTAAACCCGATGCCATCCTTTCGGAGTTGACCGTTCATCATCAAGGTAAACCTTCATACTAAATCCTTAATTTTATGGATGTTGACTTAAATTAATCCGAAGTTAGTACTTTTACAACAAGCAGTTAGATGAATACGCCTTTGCCCAGTACGCCCGAAATTAATGATATTAAACAACTAGCTTCTTTTGTTTAAGCATATGAAGAAGAACACTATCCAATATAATTTGCTGAAAAATATAACACTCATCTTTTCAGCTCCGTACTGATGGGACAGCCAGCTTAAATGAATCTATTCAGAGACGTGACAGTTTGATCTTGGCTGGCACGAATGTGCCCCGAAACTTGTCATAGCTAATACTTGATTATGAGGAGTCAATGTGTCGAAGGCGTTCTCAGTTGGATTATGAGGATTTGAGCTATAATCAGTTTTTCATTAATAATATGCAATATCATGGATATTCACATCAGCGAAGGAAGTATCTATGCCAATTGCAACAAAAATCTGTGACCTAATAAACAGTAAAGGAAAGCCTGATTGGTGGAGGTACACTCTAAACCAAGCATTGGTTTTAGGCGAACTATCACATCAAGAACTCGAAACTGCTTACATACTTGCAAAGATGGAGTTTGGTTTAGAAGACAAAAGTCCAGATTACGAAATATTAACTCAGCAAGCTAAAGCAACTGGATATCATGCAGAAACTGAAGAAAACAAACTTATTTCTGTTGGTAATGCTTTAAACATATCAACACTTGCTGCGGAGAAAAAAATCGAGTTTTCACCGAAAGGGTTAACTGTTATTTATGGTAACAACGGAGCTGGGAAGTCGAGTTATGCCAAGATATTGAAGAATGCCTGCTTAACAAGGGGGGAAGCTCCTGCTCTAAAACATAACGTCTTCGCTGCCAAAATTGGAATACCATCGGCAGAAATTCAAATAGAGTCAAATGGTAAACCAGAATTGGTGATATGGAACAATCAATTGGAGCCAGACCCTCGTCTTAAATCTATTCGAGTATTTGACTCACAATCATCAATTCACTATCTGTCTAAAACTGATACTTTGGACTTCAAACCAGCGGCTTTGAAGCTATTAGATGAGTTGCTCAAAGTGAGTAGCTTCATCGCGGATAAGGCGAAAAAGGAAGAGACCTCTTGTATACCCATCCATGTTCTTCCGCAAATGAATATAGGAACAACACCAAGCAAACTAGTCATAAGCTCACAGTTAAAACCTGAGAACGTAGATTTATTGTGTGCTACTCAAAAAGAACTGTCTGAATTACAAGAATTGAGAAAAGAAGTTATTGAACTGACTAATAATTCTCCTCAAACACTTAAAGACCGATATCAAAAAAGAAGACTTCGGGCTGTGCCGCTTCAAAAGTTCTTACAAAATCTAGTAGATACACTAAATCTAAAGTCGGTGGAACAGTATAAGGCTGTATACAGCAAAAAAGAACAAACCAAGTTAGCTGCGGCTGAGTTAAGTTCTGTAACATTTTCTCAATTACCAGTATCGAATATAGGTTCCGAACAATGGCTTACGATGTGGAACGCGGCCAAACTATTCATTGAAAATGCAGAACAAAATAAGACATTTCCACTACAGGAAGGTGACCACTGCCCAACATGCCTACAGGAAATTGATAATACAACAGCATCTCGATTAGCTTCTTTCGATACTTACCTTCGCAGTGAGTTGCAAAAAGAAGCAGATGCTGCATTGAAAAATTGGAATACAGAACTTAAGAAAATTAAGGACTTAAGTTTTTCTACTATTCCATATGACGCCATTCTCAATGAAATCAAAGAGAAGGATGCAGAGTTAGGTACGCAGTTTGATACGCTGATTCTAACACTTAAAACTAGGTCTGATAGCTTGTTACAAGACACCCCTGTATTTAAACAAGAGGAAATAAATTCAGTAGCGCTTACACGGTTAAACTCCTACATAACTAAATTGGAGGAAGCAGAGAAAGCTGTACTGAATGACGAAGCAAAAGCTGCTGCAATTAAGGTTAAACAGCAGAGAATCTTTGAGATTGAAGACAAAGAGAAAATCTTAGCGGTCAAAGAGCAAATTAAAGCTGAAATTGCGAAAGCTAAGCAAAGAGACGCCTATGATAAGGTTAAGCGATCCACTTCTACAACTGCTATCACGAGGTTAAATAACGAGATATGTAGCTCTGGTTCGATAGGACGGATGCAAGAGTTTTTCAATAGTGAGCTAGAAAAATTAGGTTTTAACCACTTCAAAATTAATGCTCTCACGAAAGGTGTTAAAGGGAACCAAAACTTCAGTATTCAGCTTTCAGATAACAATACAAACATTATCGATATTGCAAGTGAAGGAGAGCAAAAGTGTATATCTTTAGCGAGCTTCTTTGCGGAGTTAGCTACCGATAGCAGAAAGTCTGCAATCATCTTTGATGATCCCGTAAATTCTCTTGATCACATATGGAGGCTGAGATTCGCAACAAGAATCGTTGAGGAAGCAAAATCAAGACAAGTAATCGTATTTACTCATGACTTACCTTTCATGAAAATGATTCAAGAGACTGCTGACGATGTAACTATTAGAGCGGTTACTAGAAATAAGAGTGTTACAGGTATTCCTCTCGATGCTCCACCTTGGGACGCTTTAAAAACACAAAGCAGAATAGGTTTTCTCAAAGATAGGTTAGTCAGAGCTAGAAAAGCAGCCAACGTATCCATAGAAGACTATCAGCATCAAGCAGGCTTTATCTATGGGAAAATGCGAGAAACTTGGGAAAGGCTTGTCGAAGAATGGCTGATTCGTGGTGTTGTTGAGCGTTTCAATAGGGAAGTAAAAACCCAGAGTTGCAGATACCTAACTGATATTACTGACCTAGATGTTGAAACCATTAATACTGCTATGAGCAAGTGCAGTACATATATGCACGGACATGATATGGCAGAGGAAGTCGCTGGTGCATTTCCAGATATTGATGAATTGGAAAAAGATGTAGCAGACCTGGATGAGTACTTTACTAACCTGAAAAAACGAAGAAAATAAATGTTTGAACAGGAGATATAGCCCCCTATGTCTCCTGTTATCACCTGTCTTGCTTTTATCTGCACCAGTATAGTTGCATAGTTAATTTGGTCACTAGAATAGATATTTTGTAATACCATTGGTAACCCATGAAGTGCTAATTTAGGTGTGGTGACCATCTAATTAGTTATCTAGGAAGCAACAGAACCTGATATTCTCAGAATGACTTCCCAATGGCAAAAACTTAGATAAACTGTTAAACAGAGTTACAAAAGAAACTGATCTAATTTTTTCCGTTTATTAATAAGATAAATGCAAAAAGTTAGATTTTAGAGGGGAAAGTTAGATATTTTTTGTGTAACCCTTGTGTGTAAAGGGATTCCTAACTTTTTCATCTAACTTTATGTTAAGGGTGTTTTTTTGTATTTCTATCATAATATTTATAGGCCTTACCGTAGCAAGTCCTAAACTCATTCATACTTAAATTTGTTTTAAACGAGCAAGTAGCTGCTGCGGAGGAAGGTACCCACCAACCATTTCACCATTGGGTAAGAAAATAGACGGTGTACCGTTTACGCCTAACTCACGACCAAGCTGATAATGCTCCGCGACCTTCTTCTCACATACCTGTAGATTGTCTGGTTTAGGCGGTAACTTATGCTCGCTTTTCGCGATATTCATCGACTCAGCGGGATCTTTAGAACACCAGATTGCTGCCATTTGTGTCGCAACCTGCCCTTGTGGCCCCTGACGAGGGAAAGCAAGATAACGAACGGTAATCCCCGCGTCATTATATTCTTTCATTTGGCTATGTAATTTTGCACAGTAGCCGCAAGTAATATCAGTGAACACGGTTACTGCGTATTTTTCATGCGGAGCTTTATACTCAATCATGTCACCGCGATATTGGGCAATTTTTTTAGCATTTATTGGCGCTTGGCGTTTAGCTAACACATCCACATATTGGCCATTATTATCTAACCCATACAATTTGCCAGCAATAAATTGGCTGGCATCTGGTGTGGAAAAAAGTACCCCGCCATTGGTGTGTACTTCAACTAGGCCATCGATGTCAGAAGGAATAACTTCACTGACTTGTAAACCGAGTTTAGCAAAATGTTCTTTAAACAAATTCACATCAATTTGGGTATGCTTTAATACTCCTGATTCTGATGCGGTAGAAGCGGCCATCGTTGTAGGTACATAACTGGTTAGGGCCAGAATCGGTAGCGTTAAAAAGAGAATCCTACGTAATAAATTCATTAATATCACCTTGTTATCAAGCCCTTGGATGGTGCTCATGATGAAGTTGTTTAAGTCGCTCGGTGGCAACATGAGTATAAATCTGAGTGGTCGACAAATCACTGTGTCCCAACAACATTTGTACGACGCGCAAATCCGCCCCATAGTTCAATAAATGCGTCGCAAATGCGTGACGCAACACGTGCGGAGACAATTTTTCCACATCAATACCCGCAATCACTGCATAATGCTTAATTCGATGCCAGAACGTTTGACGCGTCATCTGTTTTGCTCGGCGGCTAGGGAACACCACATCAGAAGTCTGTTCACCCAGCAAAATTGCCCTACCACTATGAATGAATTTGTCGATCCATTCCACTGCGTTTTCACCCATTGGCACTAAACGCTCTTTACCACCTTTACCAATAACACGCACAACCCCTTGCCTTAAGCTGATATTTTCCATTGTTAAAGACACCAATTCAGTAACACGGAGTCCTGTTGCGTAAAGTAACTCCAACATGGCTTTATCACGCAATTCTAACGGGTCATTGGGGTCTGGCGCTTCAAGTAAAGAGTCAACTTGAGATTCACTCAGATCTTTAGGTAAACGCTTGGGAAGTTTAGGGCTCACTAATAGAGCGCTTGGGTCATCGGCGCGCATTTTTTCCCGGTGTAAGTATTGAAATAAACGACGAATAGCAGACAACATCCTCGCACGTGAAGTTTGTTTATAACCACAATCCACTAGCCAAGATTGAAACTCTTGCAAACCATTTAAACTTATAAAATCAAGTCGATAGTTGTTATTAGACATCCACGTTAATAACTTGGTTAAATCATTACGATAAGATGAAAGAGTGTTTTCTGATAATCCTCTTTCCATCCACATAGCATCTAAAAATTGTTCGACCAGCCCTTGGTCAGGTGAAAAAGCGTCTGTCACTTCGGCCTCGATTTTTTACAGTTACTAATTGCATAACGTAGTGTAAGAATTCTCTATAAAAACCACCAGAAGAAGGCTTACAGATAGGAAAGCATGCCACGTTTTTTGCATTTTTATAGGTTGACTCAATTATAAAGTTTTATCCTAGAATCAATTTCCCTGTCTTCAATTTATGGTTAGAATTCCCGCCATCAAAGATAAACCAAGAAGACTCAATCATGAAAATCGGCCTATTTTATGGATCGACTACCTGTTACACCGAGATGGCAGCAGAGAAAATGCGGGCTATCTTAGGTGAAGACCTAGTGGATATCTACAACGTTAAAGAAAGCCCTCTCACATTAATGAATGACTATGATTTTTTAATCTTAGGTATTTCCACTTGGGACTTTGGCGAAATCCAAGAAGATTGGAATGACATTTGGGACCAAATTAGTGGCGTTGATCTTACTGGTAAATACGTTGCACTTTTTGGTCTAGGCGACCAAGAGGGTTACGGAGAGTGGTTCCTAGACGCGATGGGACTGTTACATGATGAAGTGAAAAAAGTCGGAGCAAACCTACTCGGTTACTGGCCGAATCAGGGCTACGAATTTGACGCATCAAAAGCATTAACGGCTGACGGCACCCAATTTGTGGGCCTCGCCCTTGATGAAGACTCACAATATGAATTAAGTGACGAACGCATCGCGACATGGATTGAACAGATCCTAACTGAATATCAAGACGCGCTCTAAACCGCTCCAGTACTATCCGTGATGAGAGCTTGCTCCATCACGGTTTACTCTCCCTGTCTCGACGTTAATAAACTGCGATAACGACGCCAATCAAATGACAACCCCGGATCCGTTTTACGTGCAGGTGCGATATATTGATGCCCGGTGATCCTCGGTAATGTAATCGCTGGATACTGCTGCATAATCTCACGCGTCAGTTCTGCCAAGGCTTGATATTGTTCATCGGTATAAGCCACCAAGTCCGTCCCTTCTAGCTCAATACCAATTGAGTAATCATTACAAAGATCAACCCCTGCAAAAGAAGATTGCCCAGCATGCCATGCCCGCGCAGAAAATGGCACAAACTGCACGACTTCACCATCACGACGAATCAAGCAATGTGCTGAAACCCCCATGTTATGAATAACTTGAAAAAATGGGTGCTCATTAGGATCTAACTGCCCTGTAAAAAACTGTTCGATATAAGGCCCACCAAATTGACCTGGTGGCAGGCTAATATTGTGTACAACCAATAAAGAAATAGGCGTTTGAGCATCTCGTTGATCATAAAATGGCGAAGGCACCTGACGCGCATGACTCCACCAACCAGATTGATTAATCATCATCCCCTCTCTTCTCATTATTTCTTTCTCGATTTTACTGTTCAATCAAACAAAAGCGAGAATTATGGCTGGATTTGCACCACATTAACCGTATGATTTATTCTTCAAACCCATAACTAACGAATTTGTCATGAAAAAAGCACATAACAGTGAACAACGATTAGACTACTTGAAACAACATTTAACTGACGACGTCGTTCGCACCGTTAGTGATGCATTGCGCGAAGATCTCGGTGGAGACATTGCTTTAGCTAATGACATCACCGCAAGTTTGATTCCAGCCGAAATGCGTAATCAAGCGACGATCATAACTCGAGAAGATGGCGTTTTTTGTGGGCAATTATGGGCAGATGAAGTTTTCAAACAATTAGGTGGTGAAGTTTCGATAGAATGGCACGTGCAAGATGGTGACCGCGTACAGGCCAATCAAACTCTATGTGTTCTCTCAGGACCATCCCGAGCACTGTTAACAGGTGAGCGCAATGCCATGAATTTTATTCAGACTCTATCAGGCTGTGCCACCGAAACTGCAAGATATGTAAAAGAATTAGAAGGCACTAACTGCCGCTTACTAGATACTCGTAAAACGATTCCAGGACTGCGTAGTGCTCTGAAATATGCCGTCGCTTGTGGGGGTGGTTTTAACCATAGAGTTGGGGTGTTTGATGCCTATTTGATCAAAGAAAATCACATTATGGCATGTGGTGGAATTGAGCAAGCCATTCAAACAGCGAAGCAATTGAATCCGGGGAAACCGGTAGAAATAGAAACCGAGACATTAAAAGAGCTCACTGCTGCTATCGAAGCCGGCGCTGATATTGTCATGTTAGATAACTTCACCCTTGAAATGATGCGTGAAGCCGTCAGAATCAATTCAGGCCGTGTAGCATTAGAAAACTCAGGCAACATCACCATTGAAACATTAAGAGAGTATGCCGAAACGGGCGTTGATTATATTTCGGTCGGAGCACTAACAAAACACATTCGCGCTATGGATCTTTCAATGCGCTTTATCTGATCACGGTGATCACTTAGGTCACTATACTTAGTGGCCTATTTCATTCTTATCCACTTTTCGACCCACCCCAATCATTCTACTTCAATTGTTGTAACGCTAGTTTTAATAACCTTAGCTGAATCGCAATTTATTGGTATTTACCTAGGCAGCCACTCACGATCTTCTTAATTTACCCGTTCGAGTAAACATGAGGAGCAATGGTCATGCCCAATCAAAAATCAAAAGGATTCAGCTTGATCGAGCTAATGATCGTCGTCGCTATCATTGCCACATTATCAGCCATTGCGATTCCTGCTTACCGTAATTATGTAACGAAAAGTCAGTTAACCGCAGGAATTACCGTACTACGTAACCTCATCACCCCGGCAGAACTCTATTTACAAGAGCATGCTCATTTAGTCACTGGAACCGATTTAACTTACTTAGGTATCAGCAAAGACAGCTCAAAACTTGGCACCCTCAGTATTGAAAATGATGGCACTCTTTCGTTCCATTATGTCTCTCCTGCAGGAGCAGTCGCACATCTTAATCGTGATGAGGTCACCGGATGGCAATGCCAGTTATCACTACCCAATGATATTGATCCTGCATTAACACCAGTGAGCTGCCGCTAATGAGTCATTTAATTCCGTTACTTTCACACCATCAGTTGCTCACCGTAGAGCAAGCGAAACATGCACTACAAGTTACGAAAAACAAAAATATTTCAGCCATCGACGCTTTACTTCAGTCACAGTTTTTAACCAGTAAAGTCATTCAACAATTTCTCAGTCACCAACTCAAATTGCCTATCGTTGAACTGAGTTATATTGCGCCGATTATCGATGAAATTGCCCTTCCTATGTCTTTACTTCGTCATTACCAAATTATACCGATTGAGCAATCGGTATCTCACATCATCATGGCCGTTTCCGACCCGACTCAAGAGCAGCTACAACAAGAATGTCAGTTAGCAACAGGCAAACAAATCCAGCTACAGGTTGCCGATCATCACCAGCTAAAAGCATTACTTAAGCAATATGTTCCCTCCTCAACAGATTCAAGCAACACCATTCAAGAACAGCGCTTACTGTATTTAATGGAAGAAACTGAATCTCCAGAACAAGAAGAAGCCGCAGGAACAAGCTCTCCCATCGCTCAATCCATTGATGAACTGCTCATCACGGCGTTTGAACAACATGCTTCCGATATCCATTTTGAACCGCATCAACACCACTATAGGATTCGTTTTCGTCGCGATGGTTTGCTAAGTGAACATCTTTCGTTACCCATTAAGCTCCATCGTCGCTTTGTAGCACGGTTAAAAATCATGGCTCACATGGATATAGCGGAGCGTCGTCGTCCACAAGATGGGCGGATCTTATTCACATTACCCGATAAAAAGGCATTAGATTTAAGACTATCAACCCTACCGACCCAATGGGGCGAAAAAGTTGTCATAAGGCTGCTGGCGACCGAGCAACAGCAGCTTTCATTATCGCTTCTGGGAATGACAGCTGAACAGCAACAAATTTATTTTAACGCCCTGCAAAACCCTCAAGGTTTTATCTTAGTCACCGGCCCTACGGGAAGTGGCAAAACACAGACACTGTACACTGGATTAAACTCACTTGATCGCCATACTTTAAATATCTCCACCGTTGAAGATCCGATTGAGATCACCTTAGATAACATTAACCAAGTTGCAGTTAACCCAGCGATTGAACTTAACTTCACACAAGTTCTACGCGCTTTATTACGCCAAGATCCTGATGTGCTGATGGTGGGAGAAATTCGTGATACCGAAACCGCTCGAATCGCAATCAAAGCAGCCCAAACTGGTCACTTAGTTCTTTCTACCCTACATACCAATTCCGCCGTTGAAACATTAATTCGGCTTCACCATATCGGTATTGAGAATTACCATATCAGTGCCTCTTTAACTCTGATTATTGCTCAACGGTTGATAAGAAAGCTCTGTCCTGAATGTAAACAGCCACATGCGCCGACACCAACGGAAAGCCAGTGGTTAAATATTGAACCATCCATTGCCATATTTACTGCTAACTCACAAGGATGCTCTAAATGCCATATGGGTTATCAAGGACGTATAGGCATCTATGAACTACTTCCAGTTTCTCCAGAAATTCAATCTTTACTGCTCATCAATGCCTCACAACAACAGTTAGAACAGCAGGCAACAACTCAAGGAATAATGACGCTCAAATCTAGTGCGGCAGCGTTAGTCATTCAAGGTATTTCATCCATCGCTGAGTGTCGAAGAGTATTAGCTATGCAAGAATCATTACTATGATCACAGCGACTGCCTCATTATGGCAATTTCATTGGCGAGGGGTCGATCGTCAAGGGCAACATCATCACGGACGTTACTTAGCTCAGCACGAGAACGAAGTTGCAAGCTATCTACAACAACAAGGCATTCAATTACTCACTCTAGAAGCCCATGCAACCTCCTTACTGACTCGCTGGAAAGAGAGTGCCACACCTAAAGATATTGCTTTGATGACGAGACAAATTGCCACATTACTCGACAGTGGCATTCCACTTGGACAAGCACTGCAGTTGATCCGATTACGTCATCGTAAAGCACAAATGCGTTCACTGATTAGTACGATTCAGACGGATATAGGCCAAGGCTACACGTTAGCGGATAGCCTAGAAAAATACCCACTTCATTTTGACCCGGTCTACATCAGTCTCATTCGCTCAGCCGAACAGCATGGACAGCTCAGTGCTATGTTTGAACGTATTTGCCACTACCAACAACAAAGAGAGCAATTTAAGAAAAAGATTGTCCGCGCTAGTCTCTATCCAATGTTAGTGGTCGTCGTCTCCATCATCGTCACTTACATTATGTTGGTTATGGTCATTCCTCAATTTTCAGAACTATTTAACAGTTTTCAAGCCTCGCTCCCCTGGCTAACACAGCAGGTAATGTCACTTTCTCATAACGTGCAAAAATACAGTTGGCTACTAATAATCTTCACCCTATTAAGTGGAAGTATCGCCACCTACAGCTATGTACATTCCCCACGAATAAAAATGCGTGTGAGTTACTGGACATTACGCATCCCAATTTTAGGCAAGCTCTATTCTCGTGCTGCATTTGCTCGCTTCTGCTATACCTGCGCCACCAGCTTAAAAGCCGGTGTGTCCATTATGACAACGTTTACAATCTCTACTCACAGCATCGGCAACTGTTATCTAGCCAGTTTGATTCCAACCATTACACAAAGAATCGCCGATGGTGAATCGATTCATCAGGCTATCGCAATGCAACCCGAGTTTCCGGAAACCATGAAACAACTAATAATGGTTGGGGAGGAAACAGGATGCCTTGATGAGATGTTCAGCCGAATTGCCGCTATATATGAACAAGAAGTAAAAAATCAGCTCGATACTATAGAAAAACTCATCGAACCCACCATGATTCTCTTTTTGGGCTTGATGATTGGTGGTTTAGTCCTCGCTATGTATTTGCCTGTGTTTAACTTAGCGGGAGTATTGAGTTAAAATAACTTTATCGACTTGTAATCAGTTCTCCGGACTTTAATGGACATTTTTTATTATTATCCTTGGCTTTTTGTCTTCTTTGCCACTCTATTGGGGCTGATTATTGGCAGTTTTCTGAACGTCGTTATCTATCGGCTACCCGTGATTATGGAGCGAGAATGGCGCCAAGAATGTGCGGATAGCTTTCCCGAATACAAGATAGCACCACCGGAAGGACACTTAAGCCTAAGTACACCTCGTTCAACTTGCCCTCACTGTCATACTCAATTACGTATCATCGATAATATCCCAGTGATCAGCTGGTTATATCTACGCGGTAAGTGCCATCACTGCCATGCTCCAATTTCAATTCGCTACCCATGTGTCGAACTCCTTACGGCAGGGTTAAGCTATATAGTTGCAACACATTTTGGACCGACACCTTATAGTATTGGGCTGCTCTTTTTCACTTATGTACTTATCGCAGCCACGTTTATCGATCTCGATACTTTATTACTCCCCGATCAACTAACGATACCGCTGATGTGGGCTGGTCTTGTCTTCGCTCTACTTGGTTGGTCTTCTGTTTCATTACAAGATGCTGTCATCGGCGCTATTGCAGGATATCTTATTCTTTGGTCTTTGTTCTGGGGGTTTAAGTTACTTACCGGTAAAGAAGGAATGGGATACGGAGACTTTAAACTACTCGCTGCGTTAGGAGCCTGGTTGGGATGGCAACAGCTTCCGGTCATCGTATTACTGTCCTCGGTAGTTGGGGTGATATTTGGTGTCATACAACTGAGAATGCAACGTAAAGGATTAGATAAGGCCTTTCCTTTTGGCCCATACCTCGCGATAGCCGGATGGATCAGTGTATTATGGGGACAGGATATAATTGTTTGGTATTTGAGTTCATTTTTAGGTTGGTAATATGTCTTTTATCATTGGTTTGACTGGCGGTATTGCAAGTGGAAAAACAACCGTTGCCAACATTTTTCACCAACATTTTGCAATTGATATTGTTGATGCTGATATTGTAGCACGAGAAGTCGTTGCACCAGGTACGCCTGGCCTTAAAGCAATCGTCGACCATTTTGGTGAAGCAATTTTAACAGAGCAATACGAACTGAACCGGGCCAAATTGAGAGAAAAGATTTTTCTAAATACAGATGAAAAAGAATGGCTTAATAAGCTATTGCATCCCATGATTCGGCAACAAATGCTCGTTGAATTGGCTCAAGTTACCTCACCTTATGCGCTACTTGTTGTTCCGCTGTTGGTCGAAAATAACCTTGGTTCAATGGCCAATCGTATATTAGTGGTTGATGTTCCAGAAGCAGTTCAACTGCGACGAACCATGCAACGAGACAATGTCGATGAACATCAAGCTAGATCAATTCTCGCAGCGCAAGCGAGTCGAGATGAACGTTTAGCCTGCGCTGATGATGTAATAAACAATAATTTAGGAAACGATCAACTTTTGCCACAAATCACAGAATTGCACCAAAAGTACCTAGCACTTAGTAAGGTAAATCGGTGACAATAAGTCCAAAGACACAAAGGCTCGCTCGATGACAACACACAAGTTTGAACATCCACTGAATGAAAAAACACGTATCTATCTACGTGTAGAGGCTCTGCTTAATCAGATGCTTCAATCATCGCAATTTCGCGATGCCATTCAGCATCAGTTGTTCTTCCGTTCGCTGTTTGATTTACTCGAAATCTTTGAGCAAATTCAGTTAAAAAGTGAGCTAGCTAAAGACATTGAAAAACAACGTCAAACCTATCGTAGCTGGTTAAATGTTGAAGGTGTCGATCAAGATATGTTACTCACCCTACTTCAAGAGGTGGATGGAGTGCATCGTAGCTTGATGAATGCTGAACGCTTTGGTCAATCACTTAAAGATGACCGCTTTCTCAGTGCAATACGCCAACGTTTTAACCTGCCTGGAGGCTCATGCTGTTTCGACCTACCGGCACTGCACTACTGGCTGCATCTTTCTTTTGAACATAAAGTGAATGATGCTAGCGAGTGGATGAGTACATTAAAGCCTCTTTCTGACGCCTTACACTTATGGTTAAGACTGACCAGAGAAACGGGCAACTACCGCGACAAAATGGCTCAAGCTGGTTTTTATCAAGGTGACGCTGTAGACGCTAATATCATTCGATTATCTATTCCTATGGAATACGGTGTTTATCCAATGATTTCTGGTCACAAAAATCGCTTTGCCATAAAATTCATTGAATTTAAATCTGGCCAAGCTAGCACTCAAGATGTTGCTTTTCAGTTAGCGGTTTGCAGCTAAACCCACACTAAACAAGATTACACAGGAAATACCCATGTCAAAGAAACCAACCGTGGTGAAATGCCCACAATGTGGAACCGAGGTTGAATGGAGTGAAAAAAGTCCTTATCGACCATTCTGTAGCAAACAGTGCCAAATGATCGATTTTGGTGAATGGGCTGATGAACAAAAATCCATCCCAGGTGCACCAGATATGTCGGATTCAGAAGGCTGGACAGAAAATCAATAACAAGACACTTTCTGTATAACGCTCCCCCTTAGTGAGTATTTCACTTATTTATCATCTTAACTGTCACTAATCTTCCTCTGCTTTCGTCTAAACTCATAAAGACCTTAAGCAGAGGAAGATCATTTTGAACGCATCCGAGCCCTATTCAATTCATTCTACATCCGATCCTCTCAGCCACTTTGCTGGTGCCGAGTATGAACAGCTACGAGAACAAATGTTACGTTTTGCTATATTGCAAATCAAAGACACTCAATTAGCTGAAGATGCCGTTCAAGAAGCCATGTTTGCAGCATTTCAACATCGAGAAAAATTCTCACGTAAAGCAGCACTTAAAACTTGGGTATTTGCCATCTTAAAAAATAAGCTCATCGATATTTTACGTAAAGAAAGACGCTTTACCGCAGCTGAAGATCTCGCGGAAGGGAAAGGTCTCCATGGCGACGAGTTATTAGAAAAACTCTTTAGTGATAACGGTCATTGGCAAAAAGCAGAACGTCCGGTTCAATGGCAAGAACCTGAACAATATATGGAGAACGACCATTTTTGGCGTATATTCGATACTTGTTTGCGCATGATGCCTGAAAATTACAGTCGTCTCTTCATGATGCGAGAATTTCTAGAATTAGACAGTGACGAAATTTGCAGTAATGAGGCAATATCCGGCAATCATTTAAACGTCACCCTTTATCGAGCAAGAATTCGTTTACGAGAATGCTTAGAAATCCGTTGGTTTAGTAAGGAGTCATAATGATGATGAACTGTAAACAAGCGACCCGCTTACTATCGGAAAAACAAGACCGCCCTTTAACGACTAAGGAAAAGATCACATTGCATATGCATACAGCGATGTGTAAAGCCTGCCGGCGCTTTGGTCAACAAATGGTGCAAATTAGAATGATGTCTAAAAGCTACCTAGCCCCGACTGAAGATCGTAAGCAAAATAAAAAGTAACCAATAAAAAAGCGGAGCTTAATCGCTCCGCTTTAGTCTCAACAAAATAAGATTTACTCTTCTTCTGAGCTATTCGCAGTATTAATTTCCAGACTGGATACGCGCTGTAAACCACGAGGTAATAGTCCACCACGACGACCACGCTCTCCACGATAATTATCGAGATCAGCCGGTTTCAACCCGAGTTTACGTTTACCTGCATATAGGGTCACTGAAGCACCTTGCGGCAGAACGACAAGTTGGGAAACAACTTCTTCACGAGATTTTGCCTTCGCTGCAGGAATATTAATAATCTTATTCCCTTTACCCTTACTTAAATGCGGTAAATCTTTAATTGGGAACAGTAACATACGGCCTTGATCGGTAATCGCTAAGATTTCATCTTGATCGAGATCGTTAATCACCTGTGGTTCCATGATTTCAGCATTTTCAGGTAGATTCACTAGTGCCTTACCACTACGGTTTTTCGACAGTAGATCAGCCCCTTTACAGACAAAACCGTAACCAGCATCAGAACCTACTAACCATAATTGATTTTCTTCGCCCATAATCACTTGGCGAATAGAAGAACCTTCTGAAATATTTAGTCGACCGGTTATTGGCTCACCTTGCCCACGAGCAGATGGCAAGGTGTGAGATTCTAACGAATAACTACGTCCATCACTGCCTAAGAAAACAGCCGGCAAGTTACTCTTACCACAAGCGTGCGCTAAATACTTATCACCAGACTTATAGTTCATCGCCTCACAGTCAACCTCATGCCCTTTCGCATGACGAATCCAGCCTTTTTCAGACAATACAACGGTAATGGCTTCACTTGGCAATAAATCACGCTCTGTAAGCGCTTTTGCTTCTTCTCGTTCCACTAGTGGAGAACGGCGATCGTCGCCATATTTTTCGGCATCAGCTTTGATCTCTTTCTTGATCAAAGTGTTTAAACGACGCTCAGAACCTAGGATCTGCTCTAGTTTTTCACGTTCTTTCTCTAGTTCTTCTTGCTCAGCGCGAATTTTAAATTCTTCTAATTTCGCTAAGTGACGCAATTTCGTATCTAAAATGGCATCAGCCTGAATATCCGTAATGCCAAAACGAGCCATCAATACTGGCTTAGGCTCATCTTCACTACGGATGATCTCAATCACTTCATCAATATTTAAGTAAGCGACCAACAAACCTTCTAAGATATGCAGGCGAGCAAGTACTTTATCGAGACGATGCTGCAAACGAGAACGAACGGTCGTACGACGATATTCCAACCATTCAGTAAGAATTTGTACCATGCCTTTTACTTGAGGTCGGCCATCAAGACCAATCATATTCAAGTTAACACGATAGCTTTTTTCCAAATCAGTAGAGGCAAATAGGTGATTCATCACCACATCGCAGTTTACACGGTTTGATTTTGGCACTAACACAATGCGAGTAGGATTTTCATGATCGGATTCATCACGTAAATCATCAATCATCGGTAGCTTTTTCGCACGCATTTGATTAGCGATTTGCTCAATCAATTTTGAACCAGAAACTTGATGAGGTAATGCGGTGATTACAATATCTGACTCTTCTTTATGCCACACCGCGCGCATCTTAACGCTGCCACGACCGGTGGTATATATCTTATTCAAATCGCTTTTAGGTGAAATGATTTCGGCTTCAGTCGGGTAATCCGGACCTTGCACATATTCCATCAAATCACTTAATTCAGATTTAGGGTTATCCAAAAGATGAACTGCAGCATTTGCCACTTCACGCACATTGTGCGGCGGGATATCGGTCGCCATACCAACAGCGATACCAGTCACACCATTTAACAAAATATGCGGTAAGCGCGCTGGCAACATTTTTGGCTCTTTCATCGTGCCATCAAAGTTAGGCTGCCACTCGACTGTACCTTGACCTAACTCACCAAGTAATACTTCCGCAAACTTAGACAACTTAGCTTCGGTATAACGCATCGCCGCAAATGATTTAGGATCATCTGGAGCACCCCAGTTACCCTGACCATCCACTAATGGATAACGGTATGAGAATGGCTGAGCCATCAACACCATCGCTTCATAACACGCAGAGTCACCATGTGGGTGGTATTTACCCAACACGTCACCTACGGTACGAGCTGATTTCTTATATTTTGCCGCAGCTGATAAGCCCAGCTCCGACATTGCATAAATAATACGGCGTTGTACTGGTTTTAGTCCGTCACCAATGTAAGGCAATGCACGGTCCATAATGACGTACATTGAATAGTTTAAATAGGCGTCTTCAGTAAACCGACGTAGCGGTATCTGTTCAACGCCATCATAGTTAATCTCTGACATTCACTACACCTCTACTTCAGCTTGATCGCCATTTTTCTGTAGCCAGCTGCGACGATCATCGGCGCGCTTTTTACCTAACAGCATATCCATCATTTCTTTGGTTTCTTGAGCATCGTCGATGGTCAACTGCACCAGACGTCGCGTGTTGGGATCCATAGTGGTTTCACGAAGCTGAATTGGGTTCATTTCACCTAGACCTTTGAATCGCTGCACATTGATCTTGGCTTTTTTCTTACTCAAGCGCTCGATAATGCTCGCCTTTTCTTGTTCATCAAGTGCGTAATGAACTTCCTTACCACAGTCAATACGATATAGAGGAGGCATTGCCACATAAACGTGCCCCTCTGCGACTAAACCAGGGAAATGACGTGTAAACAGAGCACAAAGCAGAGTTGCAATGTGTAATCCATCCGAGTCCGCATCCGCGAGGATACAAACCTTACCGTAACGTAGTGTATCAAGATTGTCAGAGTCAGGATCAATGCCTAACGCCACAGAAATATCATGCACTTCTTGTGATGCCAGAACCTGATCGCCCGCGACTTCCCAAGTATTAAGAATCTTACCGCGTAGTGGCATGATGGCTTGAAACTCTCGATCGCGAGCCTGCTTAGCACTACCGCCCGCAGAGTCACCTTCCACTAAAAACAGTTCAGTACGGCTTAAGTCTTGTTGCGAACAATCGGTCAATTTACCAGGCAAAGCGGGTCCAGACGTCACTTTCTTGCGCACCACTTTTTTGCTCGCACGCATGCGCTTGTGAGCATTCGCGATACATACTTCAGCGAGGAGTTCTGCAAGCTGTGGCTTTTCGTTTAGCCATAAACTAAACGCGTCTTTCACCACTCCTGATACAAAACCAGACATTTGGCGAGAAGATAAACGCTCTTTGGTTTGACCGGCAAATTGAGGGTCTAACATTTTAACCGAAAGTACATAAGCACAGCGGTCAAACACATCCTCACCAGTCAGTTTCACACCACGTGGTAACAAGTTACGAAACTCACAAAACTCTCGCATTGCGTCTAACAAGCCTTGGCGTAACCCGTTAACATGCGTCCCGCCCAAGGCCGTTGGAATTAAGTTTACGTAGCTTTCAGTGATCAAATCACCACCTTCAGGCAACCAAATAAGTGCCCAATCAGCCGCTTCTGTTTCTGAAGAAAACTTACCGGTAAATGGCTCTTCAGGAAGAACAGGGAAACCTTTAACGCCTTCAGCCAAATAATCTTTTAAGCCATCTTGATAGCACCAATGGTGTTCTTTATCGTTCACTTTATCAGTAAACACCACTTCTAAGCCTGGACATAATACGGCTTTAGCGCGCAAGTTATTAATCAGCTTGCTAACAGAGAAATTCGGAGAATCAAAGTATTTGGCTTCTGGCCAGAAATGTACGCTAGTCCCTTTATTACGGCGCCCGCACGTACCAGTAACAGTAAGTTCTGACACTTTGCTACCATGCTCAAAAGCAATTTCATACACTTGTCCATCACGGCGAACGGTGACTTCAACGCGATCAGATAACGCGTTAACAACCGAAATACCTACCCCGTGAAGACCACCAGAGAATTGATAGTTTTTGTTAGAAAACTTACCGCCAGCATGCAACTTGCACATGATGAGTTCAACACCGGAGACTTTTTCTACCGGGTGAATATCTACAGGCATTCCCCGGCCATCATCAATTACTTCAAGGGATTGATCTGCATGGAGAATAACTTGAACCTTAGTTGCATACCCAGCCAACGCTTCATCGACACTGTTGTCGATGACTTCTTGCCCTAAGTGGTTAGGACGGTTGGTTTCCGTATACATCCCAGGTCTGCGACGTACTGGCTCTAAACCATTAAGAACCTCAATGGCTCCAGCATTATATTGTTCTGTCATAATACGGAATGCTTTTATCGATAAATTATGTATAACTTCACAGCTACCCTAAACATTGAGCTGACACAAAATCACAACGAGTTTGATTGATGAAAAACATCTATATGTGCCTTCTTGTTCAGGGAAACGATGAAAGTCTAAGGGGGACATAGTCTGGATAAGACCATATGTTGTCAAGCGTCATCAATCAGCAACGATTAAATTTTATGACGTTTCCCGCATTGAAAACTCAAAGATTTAAGAAGTGGATGATTTTTTCGGGGTAGCGCTCAAAATCAATAAAGCTATGATCACCACCTTGCTCAATAGTTTGAACTGCATCACTGTACTTGTCCACTGCTTGCTGAAAATCTAGCACCTCGTCGCCCGTTTGCATCATTAACCAAACAGATTTTGGATGAGTTAATGTTGGACAATCCAACGCTTTTAATTCAGCAATATGTGACTTATCTAAAACATACTGTTCATGAGTATAGGGATTGGTTTGCGGTCCGAGATAATCAACCAATAATTCATAAGGTCTTACCGCTGGATTCACTAAAACAGCGGGTAAGCCATACTCTTGATGTAACCACGCTGAAAAATACCCGCCTAACGAACTGCCAATAATTCCAACATTATGTGTGGACAATAGAGGTTCAACAATTTGACGCAAGTATTCAGCGGCTTGCAATGGGAATGACGGTAATTTAGGCACGATAACTTGGATATCTGGTCGGTACTGAGCACAGTATTGCGCCATTACCTGAGCTTTGTGGGACAACGGTGAACTGTTAAAACCATGGATATAAATCAGAACAGAGGGTTGAGACATAAATACTTAATCTCCCAAAAAGCTCATTCACTTTTGATAAAGTAAGAAAGTAAAAAAACGGTCAATAGCCGTTAGCATTATAATCAGGTAAATACATACTGTTAGCTAATCGTTTCACTTTTGTCGTGATGGAGCCATCGGCCATTAACTCTAACTCTCGCCAACCAGGAGAACGTTTATCAACCGAAAATTCATTCGACTTAGGTTTGAATTGCACGCACGTAGAGGGCGTAGCTAACACTCTCACCCCTTGGTGAATTAAGTCTAACTCTTGATGAATATGACCACAAAGCACGGCTTTAACATTAGTATGGCGACTGACCACAGACCAAAAAGCCTCACTAGCTTTCAAGGTGTGTTGATCCAACCATTCGCTATCCACAAGAACGGGGTGGTGATGCAAAACAACCAACGACCAACGCTCGGGATACTGGCTGAGTGCTTTTTCAAGTAACTCTAGTTGCTGATCGTTCAAATACCCATGGGGGACACCGGAAACCTGAGAATCGAGCATGATGACTTGCCAATGCTTACCAAGCAAGATTTGTACTTCATCATGAATTTGGGGAGAAGGTAACACCCCCCCCATATTCGGCTTGAAATCGTGGTTGCCAGGTAACCAAAAGCACGGTTTACTTAAACAAGATATTCCCTCGGCAAAACGCTGATAAGATTCTAAGCTATGATCTTGCGAGATATCTCCCGTAGCCAAAATAGCGTCATACTCTACTTTGTTGTGCTGAATTTCATTCACAACAGCGGTAAAGCTATCAGCCGTATTCACACCTAATAATCCACCATCATCAGGCGCAAATAAATGCGTATCAGTAATCTGCAATAGCTTGACGCTATCTAAATTCTCTAAACCGGACGACACGTTCAAAATCGATAAACCTAAAGTAATTATTGAGGACTGATATTAATAGGAGCTCGGCTGATGCCATGTCTTAGGCAAAAAGATAGCCAGTCTCCTAAAAATCGATTTACTTGAGCTTTCTCGTCTTTCTGTACCATTTTATCGTTAGGATAACAGTAGCGAGGCTCAACTCGAGTGAGTTGATCAGTCGAAAACACTTCTGCTACTCGTGCATCGTGATATAGCCTGACAGACATCGTTGGTAAAGGAAACACTGCAATCTCATCACTTTGACAAATGTCGACTAATGTCGTGTATTTCGTGACTTCAGACACTTCCAATTGATATGTCATGTGCGCCGCTTGATAACAACGAACCTCACCCACCTCAGGTTTATGAGGCAAGAGAGCATTAAGCTTAGCGTAATTCGTTTCATAAACGCGCATCAGCTCTTTCAAGTCAACATGATAAGAATTGTGAAAAGTTATTTTTGCCATTGCTTTCGTAAAGTTTCATAGTTCAGTTGTAACCATTGCAACGCAATAATAGATGCCCCATTTTCAATACGGCCTTCTCGCACTAGCTGATAGGCTTGTTCGCGATTTATTACATGCACTTTAATATCCTCTCCTTCATAGTCTAAACCATGAATGCCTTTTGCAAGAGATGCATCCACTTCACCGACATAAACTTCGAGTTTTTCATTACAACCGCCCGAAGAAGGATAATACGCAGTAATACGCTCAACGTTACCAATAGTAATGCCCGCTTCTTCTTGGGCTTCACGGCGAACAATCTCTTCAGGCTCTTCATCACGATCCAAAATACCAGCAACAATTTCTAATTGCCACGGATGAGCATGCTCAAGTGCTCCAACCCGAATCTGTTCAATAATCACGACAGAATCGGTCACTGGGTCATAAGGTAGTACCGCTGCGGCAATACCACGAACAAACATTTCTCGTTCAATAGGTTGGCTCCAGCCACCTTCAAACAAGCGATGCTTAAAACGGTATTTCACCATACGGAAAAATCCCTGAAACAGAGTCTCTTTAGACAAGATTTCGAGATCTTGAGACGAAAATTTCTCTCCGATTGGCTGATTGTCTTGCATTGGTATCCCCCTTCAGTGAATCATATAGTTTACTCATGGAACTAAGGTTGAACCAAGGACATGGCTCAACTTTTTATACAATTTTTAAATTTTTATTTAGAAAATTCATACTAAGTACATCTATGCAACATAGTGTAAACAGAAAAAATCTGGAAACTTTAGCATCAATTAAACCTAATTTACGATAAACTCACTTCAACAAAGAACTTAAAATTTTTTAATGGCGGAATAGGACCAATGAAGAAACTGCTACCTATTTTTTTTATTAGTGCAGCATTCGGAAGCCTAAGTGCTTCTGCTTGGGCGGACAACCTGGCCCAAATTTATGAACTCGCGAAAAAGAATGATCCTCAGTTACTCGGTATTGAAGCTGTTCGCGATAACGCCTTTGAAGCAGTGAACTCAAGCCGCAGCTCGCTCTTACCACAAATCAACTTAACTGCTGGTTACAAAATCAACGAGAGTGATGAAAGCATTCGTAATAGCAAAGCATACAGTGCTGGTATTAACTTTACTCAAGAGCTTTATCAGCGCTCAAGCTGGCTATCGCTAGGTACAGCAGAGAAAAAAGCACGCCAAGCCGATGCAAGATACGCGGCAGCGCAACAAAACTTAATCATGCGAGTTTCAAATGCATATTTCGAAGTATTAAGAGCGAAAGATAATCTGGCCTTCGTTCAATCCGAAAAAAATGCGGTGGGTCGCCAGCTTGATCAAACCAAACAGCGTTTCGAAGTAGGTTTGTCTGCTATCACGGATGTGCACGATGCTCAAGCTCAGTACGATGCCGTTTTAGCCGATGAAATTTTGGCGAAAAACAAGCTGACCAACAGCTATGAATCACTACGCGAAATCACAGGTGAAGAGCCAACTCACCTAAGCGTCCTTGATACAGAACGCTTTTCAACATCTCGCACAGAAGAAACGGTTCACCAACTGCTAGAACAAGCAGAGAAGAAAAACCTAA
Organism: Vibrio nitrifigilis; assembly: GCF_015686695.1. Lineage (NCBI taxonomy): Bacteria > Pseudomonadati > Pseudomonadota > Gammaproteobacteria > Vibrionales > Vibrionaceae > Vibrio > Vibrio nitrifigilis. The sequence continues at coordinate 26,473 of NZ_JADPMR010000003.1, forward strand.
CACTGCTTGCTAGCCGCATTGGTAAAGATATCGCTAAGGATCAAATTGCTTTAGCAAAATCGAAAAACTTACCTTCTTTAACACTCGATGGCGGCTACAACTACAATAGCGAACAAGACTCTGATTACGCTTACTACGATACATACGCAGGTCATGACACAAAAGATCTGAGTGTAGGCATTAATCTATCTGTACCACTTTATACTGGTGGTAATCTTACATCACTGAGTAAACAAGCTGAGTTTTCTTTCGTCAAAGCAAGCCAAGATCTTGAAGCTCAATACCGTAGTGTGATTAAAGATGTTCGCGCATATAATAACAACATCAGTGCTTCTGTCGGTGCAGTTAAAGCGTACCAACAAGCATTGGTTTCTGCGAAATCAGCATTAAAAGCGACCCAAGCAGGGTTTGAGGTCGGTACACGTACTATTGTGGATGTTTTAGACGCCACTCGTCGCCTGTACGACGCCAACAAAAACCTTGCCGATGCACGCTATGACTACATTCTAAGCGTTCTGCAATTGCACCAAGCGACAGGGACTCTAAGTGAGCAAGATGTATTAGACATCAATGCGGGACTGAAGAAATCTTAGTGCCGTAGCGCCACAGTATATAGCGCAATAAAAAACGCCAGCAATTTCGAATTGCTGGCGTTTTTGTGTTCTCTTGGCAAGGATTACCCTTTACCACCTTTAATCGCTTCAATGATTTCTGTCGTTGAGCAACCATCTTCAAAATTTAAGATGCGTACTTCACCACCAGCAGCAATCACTTCTTTACCACCGGCCACTTCTTCTGGTTTGTAATCGCCACCTTTAACTAACAGTGTTGGCAAAACTTCGGAAATAAGACGTTGTGGTGTTTCTTCACTAAATGGAACAACCCAATCAACAGCCCCTAATCCAGCCAGAACAGCCATGCGTCGCTCAGTGGAGTTAACAGGGCGACCAGGACCTTTCAGTTTTTTAACGGATTCATCGGTATTAACAGCGACAATCAGGCGATCACCTAGCTCTGCGGCATTGTTCAAATAGGAAACATGACCGGCATGGAGAATATCAAAGCAGCCATTCGTCATCACAACCTTTTCACCACGCGCACGAGCACGCTTAACCGCTTCAATCAATTTTGCTTCGTTAACGATACCAAAATCAGAATCTTTACTGCCATGAACGGCTTCGGCTAACTCGATAGTCGATACGGTTGATGTACCCAATTTGCCGACGACCACACCTGCAGCGGCATTAGCTAAGGCACAAGCTTCATCCATTGGCTTACCCGCAGCAACGGAAGAAGCTAATACAGAAATCACCGTATCACCCGCACCTGTTACATCATAAACTTCTTTCGCTTGAGTTGGCAGATGGAACGGTTCTTGGTCACGACGTAATAATGTCATACCGTGTTCACTACGTGTGACAAGGAGAGCTTCGAAATCAAACTGTTCAATTAACGCGCGACCTTTTTCCACCAAGTCTTCATCAGAAGTGACTTTACCAACCACTTGCTCAAATTCAGACATATTTGGCGTTAAGATCGTTGCACCACGATAACGTTCAAAATCCGCACCTTTCGGATCAATAAACACAGGTACACCAGCGGCACGTGCCTTTTGGATGTATTGCTGAACATGCTCTAGTGCCCCTTTCGCATAATCGGAAAGAATGACAGCTTTCACGTTAGGCAGAGCTTGGTCCATTTTAGTCAACACTAACGCTGGATCAGTATTTTCAAATTTGTCTTCAAAATCCAAACGAATCAATTGCTGACCACGACTAAGAATGCGTAATTTGGTAATTGTTGGATAGTCATCTAATGCAACAAAATCACACATCACATTCAGCGAGGATAATTTATCGGTTAACACTTGAGCAGGTTCATCTTTACCTGTTAAACCAACAATACGAGCCTTACCGCCTAGAGAGGCGATATTCATCGCTACGTTTGCAGCGCCGCCAGGACGCTCTTCGTTCTGCTCAACTTTGACAACTGGCACAGGAGCTTCTGGTGAGATACGTCCAGTTGGTCCATACCAGTATCGATCAAGCATGACATCACCAATGATCAGTACCCCAGCATCACTGTAGTCAGGTAGGATTGGCTTCATTATGGATCTCCAAAATTCAATATGCGGCGCAGTTTACCATAGCCTTAGCTATGACTAAAACAGGCTCAACCTAACCATTGTTGCCAAACTTGCTCTACTCGCTGACGCTGCTCAACAAATTTATCATCAGAGACATCCGCAGACTGATTCAGTAAGTTACGGCGATGAATCTGGTTTCTCATTGAGGTATAAGCATCTGTCAGCGCTAACGCCTGTTCTTCACTCAACACTTTCTGTTCAGCCAGTGATTCAAAAATTCTCACGTTATCTGACCAGGTTGTCAGTTTTGGATATTCATAACTAAAGCGCAGTACCAAATATTGTGCTAAAAATTCGATATCAGTAATACCGCCGACATCTTGCTTCAGCATAAATCTTCCCGATTTCTTAGACGATAAGTGCTCGCGCATTTTATTTCGCATCGTTATAACGTCTTGGCGTAATGCTTCGTCGTTCCTCTCTAGAGTCAAGATGGTGTGGCGCGTTGACTCAAATGCGGCTGCCAATTCGGTATCACCAAAGATCATTCTCGCTCTAACTAGAGCTTGATGCTCCCAAGTCCAAGCTTCTTGTGCTTGATACTCAGCAAACGCCTCAACAGGACTCACTAATAAACCTGAAACGCCAGAAGGACGCAACCGAGTATCTACCTCATATAAAATGCCAGAAGCAGTACGCGTTGAAAAAATATGGATAATTCGCTGTGCTAAACGCAAATAGAATTGGCGACCATCGATCTCCTTTTTCCCATCGGTATAAGCAGTAACAGGACAATCATGTAAAAATACGATGTCCAGATCAGAGTTATAACCTAACTCCCAACCACCTACTTTGCCATAACCGATCACAGCAAAACCAAGCCCATTACGCTCTGAAAGATGATTAGGTTCGCCATATTTTTCTTTCATTTGCAGCCAAGCTTGATGCACAACGGCTTCAACTATAGCTTCAGCCAGATAGGTTAAATGGTCGCTTACCTTCATCACGGGCAACACGCCTGCGATATCTGCTGCCGCTATTTTTAAAAGACAAATTTGCTTAAATTGACGCAGCCCTTCCATCTGCTGTTCCATATCATCTTCTGGAATTCGAGCGAGAAAATCACGTAATTCATGACGATATTCACTAGGTTCAATTGGGTTGTATAGCTGTTGAGGATCAATCAGTTCATCAAGCAAAATAGGGTAACGAGATAATTGCTCAGAAATCATTGGGCTCGCGGTACATAACTTCACTAATTGCGTCAGTGCCGCAGGGTGTTCATCAAGCAGCTCTAAATAAGTTGTTCGAGTCACCACACTATTTAATAAAGCAAGCACTCGTGTAAAACCAAATTGAGCATCAGGATGAGCGAAAATCGCTTGGAACACTTTCGGCATCAAGTGACTTAAGACTTCTCTTCCTCTTAACCCAAGGGTCTTTTTCGCAAGATCATGTTTAAATTGTTTTAGCGCTGCAATCAGTGATTCACTATCGTCCATGTGTAAATCGCTTTCTAAGATCTGTTGCACCACTTCACTTTGATGGGACATATCCCACAGCTCTTGAAAATATTCAGGAACACTTGGTACAGACTCTTCCTCTTCTTCCCCAATCACATTAACGAAGACTAAGTGCACGAGTGCCATATGTTGCTGAATGAGCCCCATCACTTCATCCCAATCAGTACAAGCAAGAGCGTAAGCTAAACGCTGCTGATCAAGTTCTTGATCCGGTAAAGTTTGAGTTTGTTGATCATGGAGAGCTTGCAGTAAATTTTCCACTCGGCGTAAAAACAGATAGGCCGATCGTAGTGAACGAATATCCGCCTTATCTAACAATTCTAATGATTCAATGCCGTCTAGAGTCGTCAATAAGCCTCTATGACGTAATGAAGGTTCCCTACCGCCACGAATTAACTGAAACGTTTGAACAATAAACTCGATTTCCCGAATGCCTCCCGCGCCCAATTTAATATTATTGGTTAGCCCCCGACGACGAACTTCACTACGGATCATCGCTTTCATCCGACGTAACGATTGGATTGCACTAAAGTCGATGTAACGACGAAACACAAAAGGTCGAAGCATTTGCCGCAATTCTTGATATTGCGGATACATTTCTCTTCCCATGACACGGGCTTTTACCATCGCGTAGCGTTCCCAATCTCGTCCTTGTTCTTGATAATAATCCTCCAGCGCAGCATAGCTCATGACTAACGGGCCACTCTCACCAAATGGTCGTAGGCGCATATCAACTCGATAACAAAACCCATCGACCGTTTGCTGATCGAGCATTTTTATTAAATGCTGTCCTAAACGAGTAAAAAATTGAGCATTGGAAATAGCTCGGCGAGCACCGACCGTCTCTCCGTTCTCTGGGTAGGTAAAAATGAGGTCAATATCGGAAGAAAAGTTCAATTCTCCGCCCCCGAGTTTTCCCATGCCAATAATCAACATTGGCTGAGGGTCCCCTTGCGCGTTTACTGGTGTTCCCCAATCGTGGCAACAACGCTGATAAAGCCACTGATAACTTTCAAAGATAAGAGCTTCTGCCAATTCCGATAAATGATGTAAGCTCTCTTCCACATTCCACTTAGATAGAAAATCCCGCCACGCAATCACTACCATTTCCTGATTACGAAAACGGCGTAAACAGCGCATCGCATTCGCTTCATCCTTACATTCAGCCAACAATACGGCCAAATCTTTACGATAGTCAGCCGCTCTATCGCCAGTAGTAAGCAACTCAGGTAATTGTCGTAATACGCCTTCATCACGAACTAACACTTCTCCGACAAATGGGCACAAGGCAAGTACAGATTCTAGCTCGCCTAACAACGAAGAGGACCATGATGAAGAAGTACTAACAACCGAAGATAATTGAGCAAACACAGCATTGCTGGAAGATTGTAAAGGAGCAGGTAATGACATGATAAATCCTTGTCGAGTCATAGATGCGATGTTAAAGAGTATACCTAAAGATCCCTTCAAGTACCTGATTGAACATCTCTATTTATCGAGGGGGAATGTTCCAAGCACAAAAAAGCGCTGGACCCAGCCAGCGCTTTTCAATCATCTTGTGCTGCAACCATTAAACATTGAACGATGTAATTTTCTTATCTAATTCTTCAGCGTTATTTTGCATGATTTGCGATGTTTCCAAGAGTTCCCCTACGACAGTAACTGATGCATTCACCAGCTCACGTACATTAGTCAGGTTCTGATTCATCTCTTCTGCCACTGCACTTTGTTGACTAGCCGCAGACGCTATCTGGAAGTTCATGTCATTAATCTGCTGCACTTGGTCGACAATACCATCTAGCTCATTACCCGCATTCGTCACCAACTCGACTCCATCAGCCGCTTCAACAACGCTTTTCTCCATCAATTCAACAGCAGAATTAGCGCTACCTTGCAACTGAGCAATCATATCTTGGATATCAACTGTCGCGGTTTGTGTACGTTGAGCTAAGTTACGCACTTCATCAGCAACCACAGCAAACCCCCGACCAGTATCACCGGCACGAGCCGCTTCAATTGCCGCGTTCAATGCTAGTAAGTTAGTTTGTTCAGAAATGCCTTGAATCGTACTAATCACTGTTTCAATCGCAACAACTCGCTCTTCAACTTCGCTGACGGCGCCAGCAGACTGAGAAATATCTTTCGACAATTCACTCATCTTACGTACGGTATCTTTTACAAATTCTCGACCAGCCGAAGCTTGTTGTGACGCGTTCTCAGTCAAACATGATGCATTTTGTGCATGCTCAGCAACGGTTTGAACCGTTGAGGACATTTCACTCATCGCTGATGCCAGTTGATCAATCTCATCAAACTCTTCCATCGCAGAATCTTTCGTTTCAGACATGCTTAACGCCATTACTTCCGTTAAAGATGTTAACTCCTGGGAAGCTTCGATTTGCGTTTTTATTAAGTCATTTAACTGAACACGAGCTTTTTCTAGTTCGCGGGCTACATCACCATATTCATCTTTACAATCCATTCCAATGGTTTGTGACAAATCTCGATTCGAGATCTGTTTAATCGCATGGGTAAGGTAGTGAGTTTGACGCAGCATAACGCGGGCAGCAAAGAGTAACAACACGACAAAAATCACAATCATCAGGCAAGTTTGCCAAGCAACTTGGACCAAGTATTCTTCATAGTGTTGCTCGGCAACAGTGGTGTTTTGGGTTGCAGCTAACAATGCTTGATAAAAGGTATGCGCGTCCCACAACTGCTTAGCAATAATCAAGATGGTACTAAAGACCATCAGCATAATCATACGAGGAACTAGACGAACGTCAGTAATTACTCGCTCCCATGGCTTAAAGGCCATTGTTGCCATTGGTACTCTCCCAGAAGTTGTAATTTTTTATTAGGTGTAGCAAGACACGACAAACACGGTGGTTACAAAAGCAATCGTAACGAGATTGTGTTTATGGGGTCTGAAAGGTTTAGATCTATATTCTTAATAGCGCAGAAACGCCTGCAAAAAGTCTTAAATCTATAACATTGCCATGGTAACAAACCTGTTACCAAAATGATGAGATTAATCTACGTTAATAGTGAGGGAATTATCTGAAATGTGATCCTTGACTTATCTTAAATTTGAGAATCATTATTTGGGCACGATTGATACTGCACACTTGTATAAAATGTGATATCAATCCAATATAAAATGAAATAAATAAGGAGTCGACAAGACTCCTTATTTTACAAATCAATAACCTAGATAACTAGTCTCGCCAATATGGTTCAGCATCAAAACCAATTAATCGAGTCTGCTCCATCGCATGAAGAATGGAATTCTCTTGACGAATCAGCCAGCGCTCAAGCTGCTCTTTTTCGTCACCTTCCAGTTTAAATACTAAGTTTTCTAACGGTTTTAACATCAATAGATCATCAATACCATGTAACAAATCAGCCCATGGTAAGCGGAACGATTGACAATCATCCTGCTGATACAAAGTGGCAAAACAGATCCCAGTGTACAAATTCCGCATTAGTCGATACTGCTGATCAATATACTCTTGACCTGTTAATACTTTTTCTGGAGGAAACACTTCTAACAACTCAGCCCAAGACCGATCCAGTTGTTTAATAGCAAAATCACGAATACCAAAAGCCATTTTCTCGCGTGCTTTATCATCTAAAAATGGCTGCCAGCCACGCGTTAAAATCCAACGGCTTAAATCGAGCAACAACGCCGTATAACGTGCGGAATGGATCAAACGAATCATCTCGTTGCGATCAGGTAATGAATCCTGAACGTCTTTTAGCTCAGAGACTAAAAATTTACGTGCGTCTAACTTACGTAAAGCATAGCCTTTATCATCGAGCAAATCTTCTAGGTAGTCCTGATCTCTTAACCACTGTAATTCATCTTCAAGCCATTTCAGCTCTTGGCGTAAAATAGCACTCGCACGGCGCGGAAGAATCCCGTTGTAAACAGTTAAAATCTGACGAATAAAGCAAACGGCACTACGAATTTCATTGAGTGCTGGTATCGACTCTTGCTCAATGTATATTTGCTCATGACGATGCCAGTGTGACAAGGCATGCTCTAGACATTTCACCAAGCATGTTTCAACGGTATCGGAATAACTGATATCCACGAGGTCTAGCTTAGCAACCTGATCACCTTGATACCCCTGAGCCAAACGATAACCACGAGCGGCCTTACTTAAGTTGCCTAAGCGCATACCACCTTGATCACTCAGTTGACGAGCTAGGGTAAACAGGGCTTCTGTTTGGCCCGATTTGAGCTCCAATTCTACTTCGCATATGGGATCTTCTAACTCTCCAGATTTGACTATCCCGACATCGAAAGCCACTTCGATTTGACTGCCATCAGGCATCGCAATTAACCATGTTTCACGGTTAAAATCGGTTTCGAACAATGGGACTAATTCTTGTTGAAGCTCGAAAGCTGGCTTGCCTTCGGGCCAAATTTCTTCAGGATGAAGCGTTAAATCAGGTTGATTACTGTGATGCTCAGCATTGTATTCCGGTCTTGAATGCAACCCAGCAACTACGCGACCCGAGGTTTTTACGGTTTGAACATAAACATCATCAAAGCGGCGAATACGTAAGCCAATATCATGCTTACGTAACCAGTTATCGGCGGTGTCAAAATAAGTATTCCCTAATTCACGACAACTGTGCTGAAGCACTTTAGTTTCAGCAATTTTTTTCAGCAAAACCTCTGAAAATTCAGGAGAAACAAAAAACTTCAGTTCTATCTCGGTTTCCATAATTATACCTTTCGAAGTAGATGACCACAGGATATTGCCTATTCGACACTGGAGCAAGAGAGAAATATCGCGCTTTTGATGATCTAAAACTATTTTAATGCGCGCTCGAATGGGTTAACATGCGCGCCTTTATAGCCAACGCTCAACATTTCGCCATAAAATGGCATATGTTTAATTTAGGTTATAGCAATTAGGTTGAATGACCATGCCAGTAAATACAATAATGGGGTTATTTGCAAAGTCCCCAATAAAGCCTTTGCAACGACATGTCGTTTGTGTAAATGAATGTTGCTCTCACCTAGTTAACTTCTTTGAAGTATGTAACAAAGGGGATTGGGAAAAAGCAGCTGAAGTTCGCGCACAGATTTCTCATTTAGAGAAAGAAGCTGATGTGTTGAAACGAGAAATTCGTCTTAAACTGCCACGCGGTTTATTCATGCCAGTTGATCGAACTGACATGTTGGAATTGCTGACACAACAAGACAAACTAGCCAACCTTGCGAAAGACATTTCCGGCCGCGTTTACGGTCGTCAACTAATCATTCCTGAATCCATTCAAGATCACTTTATAGCTTATGTGAGACGTTGCTTAGACGCAGCGGTTCAAGCTCAACATGTTATTAACGAGCTCGACGAACTGCTAGAAGCCGGCTTTAAAGGTCGTGAAGTTACTTTAGTGGCAGAAATGATCAATCAATTGGATGTTATCGAAGATGACACCGACAATATGCAGATCCAGTTACGTCAGAAACTGATGGCATTGGAAAGTGAATTGAACCCAATTGATGTCGTTTTCTTATATAAGATTTTTGAATGGGTAGGTGGTATTGCCGACCAGGCTCAGCGTGTAGGCGCTCGTCTGGAAGTCATGCTGTCACGCTCATAAAGATAAAAGTTAACCCAATAACAAAGAGTCAGTAATTTAGTTCCAGCCCATGTTAGGCGCAGAGTGAAACTTCGCCAACGGGCTAGACGCGTGTCCAAAAAACACAGTTTATGACTCCGCTTGTTATCAACAACTAGGTATTACGATGGATATCCTTGCGAACTACGGCACTGTCCTGATTCTCGTCGCTGGCGCTTTTGGCCTTTTAATGGCTATAGGTATTGGTGCAAACGATGTTGCCAATGCTATGGGGACCTCAGTAGGTTCCAAAGCACTAACCGTTAAACAAGCGATTGTAATCGCAATGATCTTTGAATTCGCTGGCGCTTATCTAGCTGGCGGTGAAGTAACTGACACCATTCGTAAAGGGGTGATTGAAACCTCTCTATTTACTGCGCATCCTGACGTGCTGATTTATGGTATGTTGTCATCACTACTTGCAGCAGGTACTTGGCTACTCGTTGCATCTTACATGGGCTGGCCGGTTTCAACTACGCACTCAATCATCGGTGCGATCATCGGTTTCGCATGTATTTCTGTTGGAACCAATGCCGTCGACTGGGGCTCAGTAAAAGGCATTGTGGGTAGTTGGATTGTAACCCCAATTATCGCAGGTTTCTTCGCTTATCTTATTTTCGTCAGCGCTCAGCGACTTATTTTCGATACCGAAAACCCGCTTTTAAACGCCAAACGTTTTGTCCCTGTGTACATGTTTATTACCACCATGGTAATTGCACTTGTCACCATCAAAAAAGGCCTCGCTCACGTTGGCCTACACTTAACTAGCACCGAAGCTTGGATATGGGCAATTGCTGTATCGGCTGTCGTGATGGTCGGTGGTTATATCTATATTTCAAAACGTTTCTCTAATCGCGATAACAACCAAGGCTTTAATGGCGTTGAGAGCATTTTCAGTGTGCTCATGGTTATCACCGCATGTGCAATGGCATTTGCTCATGGTTCAAACGACGTTGCTAACGCGATTGGTCCATTGTCTGCCGTAGTTGCAACCGTAAACAGCATGGGTGTTATTGGCGCGAAAAGTGAAATTGCATGGTGGATTTTACCTCTTGGCGGTGTTGGTATCGTTGTTGGCCTAGCAACACTAGGTCATAAAGTGATGGCGACTGTTGGTACTGGCATCACTGAATTAACACCAAGCCGTGGTTTCGCAGCTCAGCTTGCAACAGCATGTACCGTTGTATTAGCTTCAGGTACTGGCCTACCTATTTCAACCACACAAACACTTGTGGGTGCCGTTCTAGGTGTAGGTTTTGCACGCGGTATTGCAGCACTAAACTTAGGTGTTGTACGCAACATTGTGGCATCTTGGGTTATCACTTTACCTGCTGGCGCAGTGCTTGCCGTGGTTTTCTTCTATGGAATTCAAGCGGCGTTTTCATAGTCAATAGCGTCAATACACTGTTAGTGAAGTGTAATTATTGACTCAAAAACGAATTAAAGGGAGGCTTTGCCTCCCTTCTTTGTTGCACCAAAGGCGGAAAATTTTTACTATCAGTTCATCGTAAGAGAAAACACTAACTAAGCTCAAATCTAAAGCTAAGGGATTTACTGTGAAAAAACTGCTCTGCATGGTGCTATTTTCTTTAATAGCGGCTCCGGTGTTCGCCCAGAACCGTTATATTTCAGATGAACTTTTTACTTACATGCACTCAGGTCCAACTAATGAGTACCGGATTATTGGTAGTGTCAATGCGGGTGAAAAGGTCAATTTAGTCGAAGAAAATAAAGACACAGGATTCAGCAAAGTTGTTGATGAAAAAGGACGTACAGGCTGGGTCGAAAGTCGTTACGTGACACAAGAAGTTAGCCGAGCGATTCGTCTACCACAGCTCGAAAAAGAGCTGTCCAGCGTCAAAGCAAAACTTGCTACTGCAAGTAAATCTGCTGACGAAGAAAAAGCGGGGCTACAAGAAGCTCTGGAAGTACGTAATAAACAAATCTCTGAGCTCGAGAAAAATTATGGTGATATCAGTAAGCAATTAACTGAATCACAATCAGAAGTTCGTAAACTTCGTGCACGTTTAGATACTCAAAAAGAAGATCTACTACTGAAATACTTTATGTATGGCGGTGGTGTTGCAGGTATTGGTCTGATCTTCGGATTAGTTCTTCCACATATCGTTCCACGTCGTAAACGTAAACCTTCTGGTTGGGCTTAATCTCCTTTAACTCTCCAATAATAATGACAAATGCCGCTCTATTGAGCGGCATTTTATTATCATTAAACACTGCAGTGTTAACCTTTCCAATCGTATAGAGCTGGAATTTCTATTAAGTCACCGCGGAAGCGAATAATGGTACTTTTCGGCTTAATCTCAACTAGGGTCGCATCCACTAAAATCTTATCGCCTTGATGATACTCTACTCCGTTAATTTTTACCCAACGCCGCGGGACATCTGTTGTGAAGACATGTGTTTGAAAATCAAGTGGCGGCAATACGCCTTTATATTCAAGCGCATGACGACGTAAATCCATCGCATCTTCATCTTCGCTGGCCCGTGTTTCATCTTCTTTTTCACTTTTTAATGCCGCTTGAACTTTTGACTGCATCGATGCAGAAAGCTGACTTAAGTCGAGATTTTTAAGTGCATCTTCCGCGTCTTGATCGTCTTTTTTCTGTTCTTCTGCTTGCTGGTCATCCGTTGTAACGGATACTGGTTGCTGCTCAGCAGCTAACACATCAGCGCTCGGGGCAATAATGTGACTATTGACGGGCTGTTTATCTTGCTGACCCTCTACACTAATCAATGTTGATTTTAGCGGTGTAAAATCAGGGTAATCATCTTGGTGATAATTCGCCTCTACCGATTTAATCGCCGCAGGAGCCTCTAAGCGAGCCTTTATCTCTTTAACTCGCTCATTGTATGTTGTTAGCGATAATCCTATGACAGTAGCGATTACAGGCACCATAAAGGCACCTCTTATAATCCATGCCGAGCATTGATTACTTTTCATGACGACTCTCCTTAAGCTGAGGAGCATTATGTTGACTCATCATTTCAATTTTCTGCAGGGTCCGCTCTCCAGCCACACCATCTTCCGTCATTTTCTGCCAGTTCTGAAACAGAGCCACTTTTTTCTGTAAAGCCTGATCAAACTCGGTGCTGTCTACGTCAGGCACTTTCAATAGTCCAGCCAGTTTATGATTGAGCATTCTTACATCTTGGCCCTGCATGCCGAGTTTTAAGGTTCGGGTAAATTGATGGTGCCACGCGATAAAATACTGACCTTTCCAGTAAGGCTCTAACCATTGGGTCGCAAGTTGATAGCGTTGACCTTCTAAGAGAAGATCGGCTTGCTGTCCGTTTAAGTGGTATAGAACCGCATAACGTTTCATGCCATTCATATCAAGTTCAAGCACAACAGGTAAGTTGCGTTTTGCTAACTGAGCCCAATCACCACTAGCGGATGAGCATTGTAGTTGGGAAGGATGATCATTCTGACACATCATATCCGCCACGCTAGCTTGATAACCCCACACTGAAAATAGAGTATTCATCGCTTGTTCACGGTCACTCGATTGTTCCAGCGCCTTCTTAACCGGCGCTGGAATAACCTGATGGGTAATTGGCGTAGGTAAACTAGGTAATGGCATACGCTGATCGAGTATCGGCTGAGCAATAAGCGGCCAACATAACCAAAGAGCAACTGAACAAACTCCACCCAAAATAAAGTTCGTCGCTGGTTTAAGCCAAACGGCGGAACTCATAGGCGAAGCTGTATCTTGATAAATGGTGGACTGAAAACTCATGATTTGTGCCGTCGCTTGCTTCACGTTATCAAAAGAAACATGAGTCTCACTAGATTGATACGCCGACTTCAAGGCAGCATCACAAACCAAATTGATCAAACGCGGAATGCTATGAGTGTGTTTAGCAATCCAACGGCAAGCACTCGCTGGAAATAAATCAGGACTTCCCCCAGCTTTTTCGAGACGGAAACGAATGTATTGCGCGACTTCTTGTGGGTTCAGCGGCAAAATATGATACCGCGCAGTGATGCGTTGTGCTAATTGGCGTAACTGCGGTAATTGCAACTTTTGCTGTAATTCAGGTTGTCCAACTAACAATACTTTTAATAACTTACGTTGCTCAGTTTCTAAGTTAGTCAACAACCGAAGTTGCTCTAACACATCAGGAGCCAAATGCTGCGCTTCATCAATCACAAGTAACACTTGCTTGCCCTGTTTATCTTGGCTAATCAAGTAATCCTGTAGCGCTTTACTGAGCTGTTTAAGTGATGCTTGTTCCCGATACTCGACCGAAAACTCATCACAAATGCTCTCTAATAACTCTCGTTCAGAAAATGTGGGATTCAGAATAAATCCCGCTATCGTAGATTCAGGTAACTGAGCGATCATCGCCTTTGCTACAGTCGTTTTGCCGGTCCCCACTTCTCCCGTGAGCATGGCAAAACCGCCGCCATCACCTAATCCAGATTGAAGATAGGTCATCGCCTCTTTATGGCGTTGACTTAAAAATAGAAAACGTGAGTTTGGCACAATTGAAAAGGGTAATTCATTAAAGCCAAAAAATTCCTGATACATGTGCGCTTCTCTACCAATACAACTGACAGCAAAGTATCATTACTGTCGATGTTTATCCAAATGTAATAAGGGTTCTTTCGGTGCAAGTCTATCTAGTCGGCGGCGCAGTCCGCGATCAACTGCTTAATATTCCAGTCCACGACAACGACTGGGTCGTCGTCGGCAGCACTCCAGAAGAGATGTTGAACGCAGGATATCAGTCGGTCGGGAAAGATTTTCCTGTTTTTCTTCACCCAAAAACAAAAGAAGAATATGCCCTAGCCCGCACCGAAAAAAAAAACCGGTGTCGGTTATACCGGCTTTGATTGCTACTTTGCAAAGGACGTCACGATTGAAGATGATCTTATGCGACGCGACCTTACGATCAATGCTATAGCTCAAGATCCCCAAGGAAACTTGATTGATCCCTACCACGGTGCTGACGATATCAAACACCGTAAGTTACGCCATGTTTCTACTGCCTTTACCGAAGATCCTCTCCGAGTATTAAGAGTGGCACGCTTTGCAGCTAAACTTCATCACCTTGGTTTCACTGTCGCAGACGAAACATTGGACTTAATGCGCCATATTGCCCAATCAGGAGAATTAAATCACCTCACGCCTGAGCGAGTATGGCAAGAATGGCACAAATCTCTGACAACACCAACACCACATAAGTTTCTCGAAATACTACAAAACTGCGGTGCATTAGAAGTGGTCTTGCCCGAATTAGCCGTTTTATTTGGTGTTCCACAACCTGAAAAATGGCATCCGGAAATTGATACTGGCATCCATACACTAATGGTGGCAGAACAAGCCGCGCAATTAACCCCTTCCCCTATCGTTCGTTTTGCTGCTCAAGTTCATGATCTTGGCAAAGGTGTTACACCAAAAGAAGAGTGGCCAAGCCATAAGCTACATTGCCACACGGGCGTTAAAATCGTTAAAGCTCTGTGTGAACGTGTTCGGGTACCCAATGAGTTTCGTGACTTAGCTGTCGATGTCTGTGAACAGCACACCAATATCCATAACGCTTTGCAACTCAAGCCAGCCACTCTGGTAAAAATATTCAATAAACTTAAGTTATGGCGTCAACCGCAACGACTCGAACAACTACTATTGTGCTGCGCTGCAGATCACAAGGGGCGTTTAGGGTTTGAACAATTGGACTACGCTGTTGCAGAGTATGTAACAGAAGCATTTAATGTGGCAGCACAAATCAATGCACAAGATGTGATTAAAGATGGATTTAATGGCAAAGAGATCAGCGAAGAACAAAATCGCCGTCGAGTTAGAGCGGTTGCACAATTTAAACAAGAATATTTAGAGTGAATCCCTTCGTATCGGATAATCTTCAGACATAAAAAAACGCCTCCGTCGAGGCGCTTTTTATGTTCAAAGCAAGCTAAAAATTAAGCTTGGCCTTTCACTTCTTTAAGACCGTTGAAAGGAGCACGTTCACCTAGTGCTTCTTCGATACGGATAAGTTGGTTGTATTTAGCAACACGGTCAGAACGGCTCATAGAACCAGTTTTGATTTGACCAGCAGCAGTACCAACAGCTAGGTCAGCGATAGTTGCATCTTCAGTTTCGCCAGAACGGTGAGAGATAACTGCAGTGTAACCAGCGTCTTTAGCCATCTTGATAGCAGCTAGAGTTTCAGTTAGAGAACCGATTTGGTTGAATTTGATAAGGATAGAGTTAACGATACCTTTATCAATACCTTCTTTAAGAATCTTAGTGTTAGTTACGAATAGATCGTCACCAACAAGTTGGATTTTGTCGCCAAGAAGTTCAGTTTGGTGTTTGAAACCTTCCCAGTCAGATTCGTCTAGACCGTCTTCGATAGAAACGATTGGGTATTCGTTAGTTAGACCTTCTAGGTAGTGGTTAAACTCTTCAGAAGTGAAGATTTTGCCTTCGCCTTTAAGGTTGTAGTTTCCTGCTTCTTTGTCGTAGAACTCAGATGCAGCACAGTCCATAGCAAGAGTGATGTCTTTACCTAGTTCGTAACCTGCAGCAGCAACAGCGTCTTTGATTGCAGCTAGAGCAGCAGCGTTAGATTCAAGGTTAGGAGCGAAACCACCTTCATCACCAACAGCAGTGTTCATGCCTTTACCTTTAAGAACTTTAGCTAGGTTGTGGAATACTTCAGAACCCATGCGAACAGCTTCTTTTAGTGATTTAGCGCCAACTGGTTGAATCATGAATTCTTGGATATCAACGTTGTTGTCTGCGTGCTCACCACCGTTAAGGATGTTCATCATTGGTAGAGGCATTGAGAATACACCAGGAGTGCCGTTTAGTTCAGCGATGTGTTCGTATAGAGGCATGCCTTTAGCTGCTGCAGCTGCTTTAGCGTTAGCTAGAGATACAGCTAGGATAGCGTTAGCACCGAAGTTTGATTTGTTTTCAGTACCGTCAAGGTCGATCATGATTTGGTCGATTGCAGCTTGGTCTTTAGCGTCTTTACCTACTAGTGCTTCAGCGATTTGGCCGTTTACAGCAGATAGAGCTTTAAGAACGCCTTTACCTAGGAAACGAGATTTGTCGCCGTCACGTAACTCAAGAGCTTCACGAGAACCTGTAGAAGCGCCAGATGGTGCAGCAGCCATACCTACGAAACCACCTTCTAGATGAACTTCAGCTTCAACAGTTGGGTTACCACGTGAGTCGATGATTTCACGACCTAGAACTTTAACGATCTTAGACATTAATGTTTCCTCTCATTGAATTTAAATGTCAAAAACTAGGAGGTACCCGAACAAGGCTCCGATACCTCCGTATCCTTTTTACTTCAATTCACCGCGTTGAAATTGGCCTGCCGCTTTAACAAAACCAGCGAACAGAGGATGGCCATCGCGAGGAGTTGATGTGAACTCTGGGTGGAACTGCGCTGCAACAAACCATGGGTGTGCAGGGTTCTCGATCACTTCAACTAGTTTCTTATCTGCAGACAAACCAGAAACTTTTAAGCCCGCTTTTTCAAGTTGTGGACGTAATACATTGTTCACTTCATAACGGTGACGGTGACGCTCATGAATTGTGTCATTGCCATATAGGTCACGAACTTTAGAATCACCTTGAAGGTGACAAAGCTGAGAACCTAGACGCATAGTACCACCAAGATCCGATTTTTCGCTACGCTCTTCAACGTTGCCTTCTTCATCGACCCATTCTGTGATCAATCCTACCACAGGGAATTTGGTGTCTTTGTTAAATTCTGTTGAATGTGCACCTTCCATACCCACAACGTTACGTGCGTATTCAATCAGTGCAACCTGCATACCTAAACAGATGCCAAGGTATGGGATGTTATTTTCACGAGCATATTGTGCAGCACGGATTTTACCCTCAATACCACGATCGCCGAAACCACCTGGAACTAAGATTGCATCAAGTCCCTCTAATAGTTCGGTACCTTTGCTTTCGATATCTTGAGAATCAACGTACTGAATGTTCACGCTTAAACGGTTTTTCAGACCAGCGTGTTTTAATGCTTCGTTTACTGATTTGTATGCGTCTGGTAATTCAACATATTTACCTACCATACCAATAGTCACTTCACCGGTTGGGTTCGCTTCTTCGTAGATAACTTGTTCCCACTCAGAAAGATCCGCTTCTGGTGCGTCGATACCAAAACGAGTACAAACAAGATCATCAAGACCTTGAGACTTGATCAATTGAGGAATCTTGTAGATAGAATCTACGTCTTTCATCGAGATAACCGCTTTTTCTGCTACGTTACAGAACAACGCAATTTTCTTACGTTCGTTAGCAGGAATAACGCGATCACTACGACAAATCAGTACGTCAGGCTGGATACCAACAGATAGCAACTCTTTAACAGAGTGTTGAGTCGGTTTAGTTTTCACTTCACCAGCTGCTGCTAGATAAGGAACTAGAGTCAAGTGACAGAATAGAGTACGTTCACGGCCTACTTCGATCGCTAATTGACGAATTGCTTCGATGAATGGCTGTGATTCGATGTCACCAACAGTACCACCGATCTCAACTAGAGCAACGTCATAGCCTTCAGCACCAGCAATTACGCGGTCTTTGATCGAATTAGTAATGTGAGGGACAACCTGAATAGTGGCACCTAGATAGTCGCCACGGCGTTCTTTACGAAGAACGTCTGCGTAAACACGACCCGCAGTGAAGTTGTTACGCTTAGTCATCTTAGTACGAATAAAACGCTCGTAGTGACCAAGGTCTAGGTCAGTTTCCGCACCATCTTCCGTAACGAATACTTCACCGTGTTGAGTTGGGCTCATTGTGCCTGGGTCAACGTTGATGTATGGGTCAAGCTTCATAATGGTCACTTTAAGACCACGAGCTTCTAAGATCGCTGCTAATGATGCTGCTGCAATACCTTTACCTAGAGAGGATACAACCCCGCCAGTAACAAAAATATAGTTTGTCGTCATGTTTAACCTGAAATTGGTTGAATGAGGGAAATGGATTTCTTCTGGACGGGACGAAATAATACCAGAACCCATTTATCGCCACAACGTGAAATCTATCACACTCAGTTTTTTATTTTTTGCTTCAAATCAAACTGTATTAACGCAATAAAAACCGCATCGTTATCAATGAAGCGAAATCGTCCCGAAAAACGGGTTATTTTTCGGCCTTCTTGACCAGTTCCCAATAGGAATCTAATTCTTCTAAAGCGCAGTCCTGGAGCTGCTTGCGCGCATTTTTTACGTGCTTCTCAACACCTTTGAAGCGACGTACGAATTTTTGGTTTGCTTTGGCCAATGCCACTTCAGGATCTTTTCCTAAATGTCTGACCAAGTTCACAGTTGCAAACAATAAATCACCGAGTTCTTCTTCCACTCGCTGTTCATTAATGTCCACTTGCACAGCTTCCTCGACCACTTCATCGATTTCTTCGCGCACTTTATCAACAACTGGACCTAGCGTTCCCCAATCAAAACCCACCTTACTGCATTTCTTTTGGATTTTATTGGCGCGTGACAGAGCGGGTAGTGACGTAGGCACTGAATCTAAAATACTGCTCTCTTGCTTGCCTAATGCCTGTTTTTCTTTTTTCTTTTGTTCATTCCAGTTAGCGTCTAGCTGTTCTTGAGTCGTAAATTGTTCATCACCAAACACATGCGGATGACGACGAATCAATTTCTCATTCACCCCTTCTACCACTTGATTGAAATCGAACAATCCTTTCTCTTTGGCAATTTGGCTATAAAAGATTACTTGAAATAATAGGTCGCCTAGCTCTTCTTGCAAGTTAGGCCAATCCTGATTATGGATGGCATCTACGACTTCATAAGTTTCTTCAATCGTATGAGGAATGATCGAGCTGAATGTCTGTTCTTTATCCCAGGGACAACCATTTTGTGGATCTCGCAGTTGCGCCATAATTTTTTGCAATTCTTCGATAGACTGTGACATATCACTCCTCCATAAAAATAAAAACGAGGCGGTAAACAGGGCTACCTCCTCGTTATAAATCATGCATCACACCACAACGGTTTAACCGAGTCGTTTTACCTGCATAACATCTTTAATTTGTTCGATGCGTTTGGTCACTCTCTCAAACACTTCAACACTGTTGACCTCTAATTCAAAATCCATCACCGTCATTTGGCGTTTGAAGTCGCTGCGGCTCTTCATACTCGTTACTTTCACTTTTTCATTCGCCAGCAAAGTAGTGACATCTTTAAGCAAGCCACCACGCTCCATCGCTTCAACGCGCAAAGTCAACAAATAAGAACCGACAAAACCACGCCCCCAAACGGTTTGGATAATCCGTTCTGGAGCATGATGACGCAACTCAGCTAACTGCTCACAATCGCTACGGTGAACCGAAATACCTCGTCCTTGCGTAATATAGCCACAAATGTCATCGCCTGGAATTGGCTGACAACAACGAGCAAGGTGAGTCATTAAGTTATCGACACCTTCCACTACCACAGCGTCTTTATATGTTGTGGTCGTTTGAGCTGGCTTACTCTCTTCTTGCTGCAGTTTTTCTAGAGCAAGTTTATCTTCCTCTTCTGCAGACGGTTTATTCACTAAGGCATTAATATGATTAATGATTTGGTTAATACGCAAATCACCACTACCAATACCTACGAACAATTCATCCGACGAATTAACGTTAAACCGTTTTAGTGCGTATTGCTCAGCATCTTTTAGTGTTGCACCGATTTTGGCTAATTCAGTTTCTAGAATTTCACGCCCAGCTTCTAAGTTCTTTTCACGGCTCTGTTTACGGAACCATGCGTTAATCTTCGCACGAGCACGGCCGGAATGAACAAATCCTAATGATGGATTCAGCCAATCACGTGATGGGTTGGGTTCTTTCGAGGTGATAATCTCTACCTGATCGCCCATTTGCAACTTATGTGTAAATGGCACAATCCGACCACCTACTTTCGCCCCAATACAGCGGTGTCCTACTTCTGAGTGAATGTGGTAAGCAAAATCAAGCGGTGTTGAGCCCATCGGTAGATCGACCACATCACCACGTGGCGTAAAGGCATAGACACGATCATCAAATACCTGACTACGCAGTTCGTCCAGCATTTCGCCTGAATCGGACATTTCTTCTTGCCAATCGAGCAGTTTACGCAGCCAAGTGATTTTCTCATCATAGCCGCTACGTCCAGCTGAACTTCCTTCCTTGTACTTCCAGTGCGCAGCAACACCTAATTCAGACTCTTCGTGCATTTGCTTAGTCCGAATCTGAATTTCAATAGTTTTGCCTTCTGGACCTAAAATAACGGTATGTATCGACTGATAACCATTGGGTTTAGGGTTCGCGACATAGTCATCAAATTCACTTGGTAAATGCTTGTACTTAGTGTGAACGACGCCTAATGCGGCATAACAATCTTGCAACTGGTCTGCAATGATACGTACTGCTCGTACATCAAAAAGCTCATCAAATGCCAGATTTTTCTTCTGCATTTTGCGCCAAATACTGTAAATGTGCTTGGGACGCCCACTCACCTCCGCTTTGATATTGGAAGCTTTCATTTCTTGACGTAAATCGTCGACGAAATCTTTAATATATTGCTCACGAACAATACGGCGTTCAGATAACTGCTTAGCAATTTGCTTATAGGTATCGGGTTGTTGATAACGGAAAGCGTAATCTTCAATTTCCCATTTTAACTGACCGATCCCTAAACGGTTTGCCAATGGTGCATAGATATTCGCGCACTCTTTTGCTGCAGAACGGCGGACTTCATCCGGCTGATTTTTCACTTCACGTAAGTTACAAATTCGTTCAGCGAGCTTGATAACCACACAACGGAAGTCATCCACCATAGCCAGTAACATACGGCGCACATTATCAACTTGAGCAGACGCTTCGCTGCCATGCAAAGTGACATTCAACTGACCAATAGCCGCCATTTCTTCAACGCCATTGATCAGTTTTATGATTTCCTTGCCATACCCCTCTTCCAGCTCTTCCATATCCAGTAAGCCACTGGTCGCTATAGGTAAAAGCAAGGCGGCCACAAGCGTCGCTTTATCCATCGAGAGAGTGATGAGAATTTCAATCATTTCTCGCCCGCGCCATAGCAACATCGCAGCTTGAGGATTTCCTTCAAGCAGTTCTTCACACTGACGGTATACTTCCGTCAGTTTTGCCGCGGCTCTGGGCTCTAAATTTAAGCTATCAATCCAAGATTTCAGCTCAAATTGTTGATCGGGATTTAAGTGTGCGCTCCGTACCGCAACCATTGATATCGTCCTAAATGTCTTTGTCTCTGCTGTTTGACACAGCTAAAAAAATTAAAGTTCAGCTCACTTGCGCTTTTTTCCAAGTAATCATTACTTTTTAATAAATAACGCCATGGATTCTAGATGACTGGTATGAGGAAACATATCTAGCATTCCCAACCGGACCAATTCATACCCCTGACGCAACAAACTTTGACTGTCCCGAGCAAGCGTAGCAGGATTACATGATACATACACCACTTTGCGCGCAGAAAAAGCGCCTAATTGGTCTATAATACCGGCCGCTCCTGCTCTTGCTGGGTCGAGCAATATTTTATCAAATTGCTTACGAGCCCAAGGCTGAGTAGTCATATCTTCTTCTAAATTGGCCTGATAGAAAGCGATGTTATGCATCTGATTTATTTGGGCATTCTCTGTTGCTTTCAAGACCATCTCGTCAACACCTTCAACACCCACTACCTCAGCAGCTTGTTTCGCAAGCGGTAAGCTAAAGTTACCTAGCCCACAAAATAAGTCTAAAACACGATCTTGTTCGCTTACTTCGAGCCAATCTAATGCCTGAGCAACCATTTGCTGATTGATACCTTGGTTTACCTGAATAAAATTCGTTGGCAAAAAAGGCACCTTCATCTGGCAATCATCATAATATGGCTCATCGCCAAGCTCTTGTATTAATTCATTACTTTCTGGTATTAAATATAACGCCAATTGGGCTTTCTCTGCATAAGTGCGCAATTTGGTGAGATCTTGCGCCGCAAGTGGTGCTAAATGACGCAGGAGTAATACCGTCGTATTCGCCCCTTTAACTAACTCCACATGCCCTAACATGTCAGGACGTTCAAATTTCGCCAGTAATTCATGCAATGGTTTGAGGTGCTGGTTTAAATCGGATTCAAGCACCGGGCAATCCGTCACATTCACAATGCGCTTACTCTGCTTTTGGCGAAAGCCAAAGTTAAGCTGCTGGCTTTTTTTATCCCACCATAAACTCACGCGAGCACGGCGACGATAAGCTTTATCCTCACCGAAAATAGGCGCCGATAATTCCAAAGACTCGCCCGCAAACTTGGTCATCAACTGAGACAACGTCTGCTGCTTGTAATATAACTGAGCTTGCCTATCTAAATGCTGCATGTCACAGCCACCACACTCACCATAATGAGGACAAAATGGATCAACTCGCTGCTCACTCGCTTGCTGCACTTTAATTAACTGGGCGCGAGCAAACTTACTTTTACTTTCCGTTAATTGCATCAGTACTTGTTCGCCAGGTAATGCACCATCGATGAAAACTGGCTTTTTATTCACAAAGGCAATGCCTGCACCGTGGTGATCGAGTTTATCGATGCTCACGACCTGATGCTTTTTATTTATCGAAGTATTCTTTTTTGGTTGGAAAAAACGTGCCATGCTCACTGCCTAAATCGTTATCGTTTTTGCCCAAGTATCACTATTCTGCTTCGTGAAGATTGTCGAAAGAGGTTGAGTTGATTAAGCTAACGACTTATCGGATAACTTTGGCAAACAAATTGTCGGTTATTTTCCCATATCCACACCATAATGTTTAGACAATAATGACCCGATCCAGATATGGCTTACGCGCTCGCGTTATCACACTGACTCTCGCACCAACCTTAATCATAGGGTTACTACTTAGTGCACTGTTTTCATTCAACCGTTATCACGACCTTGAAAATCAAGTCATCAACTCAGGCGCCAATATCATTGAACCGCTCGCTATCGCGAGTGAAGACGCATTACGTAACGACAGCCGAGAATCTGTTCGCCGTATCATCAGTTATGCGCATCGCAAAAATTCTAAATTCGTTCGCAGTATCGCGGTATTCGATGCGAACAATCAGTTGTTTGTCACTTCGAACTTTCACCCCAACTTCGAGGAGATGATGTATCCAAAGGACAAACCGATCCCTCCGCTCAGTAGCTCTCAATTAGATGAGAATACGCTCATTCTGCGCACACCTATTTTAGCGGAGAGCCAATTGGTCGAGGGGAATTGGAATGCCACTAATGCTCCAGTACTGGGCTATGTGTCCATTGAACTTGACCTGACATCACTGCGGCTGCAGCAATACCAAGAAATCTTTTCTGCCTGTTTAGTTCTCATTATGGGGTTAATCCTCTCAGGTATTTTTGCATTCCGCTTAATGCACGATGTCACCAAACCAATCACACACATGAAAGATGTTGTCGATCGGATTAGACGTGGGCATTTAGATGTGCGGATTGAAGGTGTCATGCATGGTGAATTAGATGATTTGAAAAAAGGCATCAACGCCATGGCGATGTCTTTGTCCGAATACCACGTTGAAATGCAGCATAGTATTGACCAAGCCACCTCTGATTTGCGGGAAACACTAGAACAGCTGGAAATCCAAAACGTCGAATTAGACATTGCGAAGAAACGCGCTCAAGAGGCGGCAAGGGTTAAATCTGAATTCTTAGCCAATATGTCGCATGAGTTACGTACACCACTTAACGGGGTGATCGGCTTTACTCGGCAAATGCTCAAAACACAGCTGACAAACAGCCAGAAAGATTATCTACAAACCATTGAAAAATCGGCTAATAATCTACTAAACATCATCAATGACATCTTAGACTTTTCTAAATTGGAAGCCGGCAAATTAGCCCTAGAAAACATTCCGTTTGAATTCCAAGATACCTTAGAAGAAGTCATCAACCTGCAAGCCACCAGTGCCCATGAAAAAGGCCTAGAGATTACCTTACAAGTAGACTCGAAAATACCGGCAGGAGTCGTCGGTGACCCATTACGTATTCAACAAATTCTCACTAACTTAATGGGGAACTCGATTAAATTTACCGAACGCGGAAACATCGACATTAGCGTAGAAATGCGCTCACAACGTGAAGATAGCATTGAACTGCAATTTATGGTTCGTGATACCGGTATCGGTATTTCTGAACGTCAGCAAGCTCAGCTATTCCAAGCATTTAGTCAAGCGGATGCGAGTATTTCTCGGCGTTACGGAGGCACTGGACTTGGGCTGGTTATCACCCAAAAACTGGTTAGCCAGATGGGGGGAGAAATCAGTTTAACCAGTCGCTTACACCAAGGTTCGACCTTCTGGTTTACCTTAAGCCTGCATACGACTGACTTACCAATGAGTGAAAGCTTATTGGAACTCGATTCATTGGAGAACAAACAGTTACTCTTGATCGAACCTAATATGCAAGCGGCATCTATCGTTCAGCAATTCCTAGTGAACGCGGGTATGAAAGTCACCTATCGCTCGACCTTGCCCACAGAATCAACACCATACGATTTTGTGTTACTCAATTTCTCACCGACTAAAGAAGTGGATATGCAAGCCGTAGAGGAAAGTATCCACACGGCTTTGAGCCTATCCTCTAATGTTGTTATCGGTATTCCAAGTACAGAACTGGCGCTGGCAGACCACTTAGTGCAGACCTATCCCGTCCAGTGCATTACTAAACCACTGTCGCGTAAAAAGCTGCTGCAGATGCTCAACAGTCATCAGCCAAAAATCATCGAGCCAATCGAAGTGCTACCCAACTCCGATCGTATTCCGCTGACAGTGATGGCAGTGGATGACAATCCAGCTAACCTAAAATTGATTACCGCCCTACTTCAAGAACGGGTAGAAAGTGTCATCAGCTGTAAAAATGGGTTAGATGCTGTAAAAGAATCCGAGCAGCGTAAGTTCGACATCATATTTATGGATATTCAAATGCCACATATGGATGGGGTAACCGCTTGTCAAGAAATCAAAAAGTCAGCGCTTAACAGTCACACTCCTGTTGTCGCAGTGACCGCACATGCGATGAGTGGTGAGCGCGACCGTTTACTCAAAGCCGGGATGGATGATTACCTGACTAAACCCATTGAGGAACACATTCTTCAACAAGTTCTAGTCCATTGGAATCCCAATATAAATACCGACAAAGTACAAAAACTGGCTATTGCTCCACCAGCTGAAGACAGTACAAATGACAACGATATTGCTGACTCAAGCACAGTAAAAACCAGTAATGGGGTGATTGATTGGGGACTGGCATTACGTCAATCGGCCAATAAACCTGACTTAGCACGAGACATGCTAAAAATGCTGATCGACTATATTCCTCAAGTGAATCAGGTAATTGAAGAAGCTCTTGCTGATGATGATTATCCTGCAGAAGATCTCCTACACCATGTCCATAAAATGCATGGGAGTTGCTCATACAGTGGTGTTCCAAGGTTGAAAAAAGTGTGTGCGACTCTAGAACAAGCGTTACGTTCTGGAGCCAGTATTAGCGAAGTTGAGCCGGAACTATTTGAGCTACAAGATGAAATGGAAAAAGTTGAAAATGCTGCCAAAGCGTTACTAGACAGTTAGTAATTACTTACTTTTACATAAAAACAAGAAAGGGCGTCGTAGGACGCCCTTTCTATATATCACTAAACTCAGTTACGACTCAGCGATCACTGTTGCTACCGCATAATTTCTTTCGTCTGAAATAGACAGATGAAAACTGCGGATACCTTTTTGTTTAGCGAGCGTTAATGCCATGCCAGAAACAGAAAGTAACGGTTTTCCCAACTCATCATGGGTTACCGTAAAATCCTGAAACGAAACGCCTTGAGCGATACCCGTTCCTAATGCTTTTGCTGCGGCTTCTTTCGTAGCAAAACGCTTGGCTAAGAATCGAGCTGGTTGCTTATGTTGAGAAAAAGCCTCTATTTCAGATTCAGTTAAAATACGACGAGCAAAAGAAGCCCCCGTCCTATCCAATGCTTTTTCAATACGAGCAATTTCTGAAATATCTGTTCCTAGGCCAATAATCATAGTGAAGGACGACGTGCCTCAATCATTACCGTTTTCATGTCTACCACGGCTTTATCTAAGCCATCAAACATTGCGCGACCCATGATAGAGTGGCCGATGTTCAATTCATACACTTCTGGTATTTTGGCAATCGCAGCAACGTTGTGGTACGTCAAACCATGACCAGCGTTAACCATAATACCAAGATCAGCAGCATAACTCGCTGCAGCAGCAATTTTTTTCAATTCAGCTTGCTGTTCATCTTCTGTTTCCGCATCGGCGTAGTGACCAGTATGAAGTTCAACAAACGGAGCGCCACAAGCTTTGGCTGCATCAATTTGCTCACGGTCAGCATCAATAAACAGTGACACACGAATCCCAGCAGCAGTCAGTTTACCTGTCGCCGCTTTCACTTTTTCTAATTGTCCCAAAACATCAAGGCCACCTTCAGTGGTCAATTCTTCACGCTTTTCAGGCACTAAACAAACGTATTCCGGCTTAGTTTGCAACGCAATCTCAACCATTTCATCAGTCACTGCCATCTCAAGATTCATTCGTGTTTGTAATGTTTCACGCAAAATTCTAACGTCACGATCTTTAATGTGGCGACGATCTTCACGCAAGTGAATCGTAATACCATCAGCACCAGCACGCTCTGCTATTTCTGCAGCATGCACAGGATCTGGATATTTAGTTCCACGTGCATTACGTAACGTTGCAATATGATCAATATTCACACCTAACAAAATTGAGCTCATTTTCCTGTACTCCGTGCTCTAGGTAGTATTGTTTGTCGAAACAATTCTCTGCTCTTTAAGGGTTTACTGCCAAGATATGGCTTTAATGCGATTCGGGTAAAACGTTTTGCAGCTTGTAGCTGCGCTTTCGTTGTAAAACGTCGCTCACTGATAGCGATCAACTCATCGCCCATGAACGTCAGATTATCCCGTCTAACTGATGCAATAAAGCCTTTTTGTTCACGGTATCGATAAGTCATATTTGGATCAACCGGTTCCCCAGTCCCCGCACAATGTAAGAAATCTACCCCATAACCAATAGACGATAATAATGCCAATTCGAAGCGGCGCAATGCTGGCTCAGGATTATCGGACTGGGCGAGCTCTGAGAGAACTTGCAAATAATCATGAAATAACTCTGGATAGGGAATCTCTGGTGCGAGGATTCTATCTACCAGTTCGTTTACGTACATAGCCGAATAAAGCATGATACCGCTAAGGGGAATCCCTAAGCTAATAGGCTCAGCTTGGCGTAAGGTTTTCATTGAACCTTTACCAAACCATTTTATTAACAGAGGAGTAAAAGGCTGTAATAGACCTTTGAGGTTCGATCTTTTTCCGCGAGCGCCTTTGGCCATAATACTCATCCGCCCGTATTCTTCACTAAATACATCAAGAATTAGGCTAGATTCACTATAGGGACGTCGATGCAGAACAAAACATCGCTGTAGACCGTCAAGGCTCATTCCAAAATCCAAGTAAAGGTTGGGGTAATACCCATTATGACGGTAAGGAGATGTCAGCGCTCAATGCTGAGCGCTGAATACGATTGGAGAGGAATTACAGATCGTCGATGTAACCAAGAGAACGTAAGGCACGTTCATCATCAGCCCAACCAGACTTCACTTTAACCCAAGTTTCCAAGTAGACCTTACGGCCAAATAAATCTTCCATATCTAAGCGAGCTTCACGACCAATGGTTTTAATTTTTTCACCTTTGGTACCGATCACCATTTTCTTCTGACCACTACGTTCAACAAGGATCAAAGCGTTAATATGGAATCCATCGGTATCCGGGTTGTAATCGAAACGTTCAATTTCAACGGTAACCGAATAAGGCAGTTCTTCACCAGTGAAACGCATGAGCTTTTCACGAATGATTTCTGATGCCATAAAGCGTTGAGAACGGTCTGTCACATACTCTTCAGGGAAGTGATGAACTGCCTTAGGTAAGTGATCACGAACATGTTTACGCAACACCTCAATATTCTTACCATGTTTTGCAGAAATCGGTACTACATCCACGAAGTTATAACGTTTAGACAGCTCCATCATGTGCAACATGACATCATTTTTATCTTTGACATTATCCACTTTGTTCACACACAGCACGATTGGAAAATTCGCTTTCTGTAATTTGGTGAACACCATTTCATCATCAGCAGTCCAATGTGTACCATCGACGAGGAAAAGCACTAAATTCACGTCACTTAATGAACTGCTTGCAGCACGGTTCATTAAACGGTTAATCGCACGCTTTTCTTCAATGTGTAACCCTGGAGTATCCACATAGATCGCTTGATAGTCACCTTCAGTATCTACGCCCATAATACGGTGGCGAGTGGTTTGAGGTTTACGCGACGTAATCGAAATTTTCTGGCCGAGAAGGTTATTCAGCAGCGTCGATTTACCTACGTTAGGGCGGCCAACGATCGCCACAAAACCACAATGTTGGTTTTCTGGTGCCGAGGTTAGTTGTGGTTTCGATTCGAAAAACGCATCGATATCAAATTCTTTTTCAGACATTCGTTAGTTGCTCTAAAGCCGTTTCCGCAGCCGCTTGCTCTGCCTTGCGTCGACTGGTGCCTTTACCAATAACAGGCTCTCCAACGCCTGCCACTTCACACGATACAGTGAATTCCTGATTGTGTGCTTCACCTTTGATGTTAGTTACAGTATAGACCGGAAGTGGTTTTCTTCTTCCTTGCAAAAACTCTTGTAAACGAGTCTTAGGATCTTTCTGTGAAACACCAGGCTGAATCGACTCCAGACGTGACTTATACCAACTTAAAATGATGCCACGCACCACTTCAATATCGCTGTCTAAATAAATCGCCCCGATAATCGCTTCTACAGCATCGGCCAAGATTGAATCACGACGGTAACCGCCACTTTTCAACTCGCCTGGACCTAATTTTAAGTAATCTCCTAAACCGAATTCACGGCCTAGCTCCGCTAATGTGTTACCACGAACCAATGTTGCACGCATGCGGCTCATGTCACCTTCGTTTACTTTAGGAAAACGATGATATAAATCATCAGCGACGACAAAACTTAAAATTGAATCGCCCAGAAACTCAAGACGTTCGTTATGTTTTCCGTTGGCGCTGCGATGTGTCAGCGCCAAGTTGATCAGCTCACTATTTTGAAATGTGTAGCCAAGCTTTTTCTCTAATTGATTAATAGGAGAAGTCATACTCTCTCGATGTGTTTATGCCAGAGCGAACTCTGGCTTAGTTAATGCCACCGATGCGGTTAAAACGCACACCAGTTGGTACCCAGGAAGGCAAAATACTGTCTGCTGGACGATCAAATTCAAAACTGATCCAAATGCCGACAGCTTTACCGACTAAATTTGCTTCAGGGACAACCCCCCAAAAACGGCTATCTGCACTATTGTCCCGGTTATCACCCATCATGAAATAATGGCCTTTTGGCACCACCCATTCATTGACACCTGGACGAGGCTGATATTGATCAACCGGATCCATATGCATCGGGTTAATCAAAATATTGTGTTTTACTGACCCTAATTGCTCATCAAGCTGCATTAATGGGATACCACCCTGTATAAATTGGCTTTCTTGAACATTGCTTAACTTCACTGGCTTACATTGACTCTCGCCTTGTGGTTGGATGCACACTTGTTTTGTACGGCTGTAACGAATAGTGTCGCCAGGCATTCCCACCAAACGCTTAATATAGTCAACACTTGGATTTTTAGGGTATCTGAATACAACAATATCACCACGCTTTGGTTCTCCAGTTGGAACTAACGTGGTGTGCCATACAGGGTCTTTTAAACCATACGCATATTTTTCAACCACAATAAAATCCCCAACTAATAATGTAGGCATCATTGAGCCTGATGGGATTTGGAATGGTTCAAAAATAAACGAGCGTAAAATAAGCACAAACGCAATAACAGGAAAAATGGATACAGCGTTTTCAACCCACCAAGGTTGAGGATCGATCTTTTTAACAAGGTTAGGATCAATGCCATTGGTTTCTGTTTGCAGCTGCGTCATTTTTTGCTGACGTTTTTTGCCCCAAACAAACTTCTCTAACACCCAAATGATACCTGTCACTAAGGTCAAGATTACCAAGAATAGTGAAAATGTGTTGGCCATTGACTTCCCTTATCTAAAAATACGAAAGTGAAAGAGCCGAAACCCTTTCACCCAATATTGTGCCATTTAAAAACAATACATTAGCAAATACTAGTCTTTGCCAACGTGCAGAATGGCCAAGAACGCTTCTTGTGGTAATTCAACGTTACCAATCTGTTTCATGCGTTTCTTACCTTCTTTCTGTTTCTTCAACAGTTTTTTCTTACGACTCACGTCACCACCGTAACATTTTGCCAGTACGTTCTTACGTAACTGTTTCACAGTAGAGCGAGCAATAATGTGAGCGCCAATCGCCGCTTGGATCGCGATATCAAACATTTGACGAGGAATGAATTCTTTCATTTTCTCAACCAAGAGTCGACCACGAGCTTGAGCTTGATCTTTGTGAGTGATGATAGCTAATGCGTCAACACGCTCACCATTCAATAGTACGTCAACACGCACCATGTCTGATGCTTCAAAACGTTGGAAGTTATACTCTAGTGATGCATAACCGCGTGACGTTGATTTCAAGCGATCAAAGAAATCCAATACCACTTCAGCCATTGGAATATCATAAGTAAGTGCCACTTGATTACCGTGGTACACCATATCTTGTTGCACGCCACGTTTTTCAACACACAAGGTAATAACGTTACCTAAGTACTCTTCTGGAACCAAGATGTTACAACGAGCAATCGGTTCACGAACTTCTTCAAGATCACTAACTGGCGGTAATTTCGCAGGGCTATCTACATAGATAATTTCTTGATCCGTTTTCACTACTTCGTAAACTACTGTCGGCGCTGTAGTGATAAGGTCTAGGTTATATTCACGCTCTAGACGTTCTTGGATAATTTCCATGTGCAGCATCCCAAGGAAACCACAACGGAAACCAAAGCCTAACGCTGCTGATGTTTCTGGCTCGTAAAATAACGAAGCATCATTTAGTGACAGTTTACCCAGTGCATCACGGAAGTTTTCGTAATCATCTGATGATACAGGGAACAGACCAGCATAAACTTGTGGGCGAACCTTTTTAAAACCAGGTAACGCTTTTTCACACCCGTTTTTCGCGAGAGTAAGCGTATCACCAACAGGTGCGCCAAGAATGTCTTTGATACCACAAACAACCCAGCCAACTTCGCCCGTTTCAAGGCCATCGGTTGGGACGCGTTTTGGTGTGAAAATACCAATACCATCAATACCCCAAGTTTGACCAGTACTCATCACTTTGATTTTGTCGTTTTTCTTCAAACTACCATTTTTAATGCAGACCAAAGAAACAACACCTAAGTAGTTATCAAACCATGAATCAATGATAAGCGCTTGTAGAGGTGCATCAGGATCGCCCGTTGGTGCCGGAATAGATTTAACAATGTTTTCTAAAACATCATCAACACCAATACCGGTTTTTGCTGAACAACGTACAGCTTCCATGGCATCGATACCAACGATGTCTTCGATTTCTTCAGCAACGCGTTCTGGGTCAGCAGCTGGCAAGTCGATTTTGTTTAATACCGGAACCACTTCTAGGTCCATTTCAATCGCGGTATAACAGTTTGCTAGAGTTTGAGCCTCTACGCCTTGACCTGCATCGACCACCAATAACGCCCCTTCACAAGCAGCAAGGGAACGCGACACTTCGTATGAGAAGTCAACGTGTCCTGGAGTATCGATAAAGTTTAGCTGATAGGTTTCGCCATCTTTAGCTTTGTAATCCAGCGTCACACTCTGAGATTTAATGGTGATACCACGTTCACGCTCTAGATCCATCGAATCTAGAACTTGTGCCGCCATTTCACGGTCAGTCAATCCACCACAGACTTGAATTAAGCGGTCAGATAGAGTCGACTTACCATGGTCGATGTGGGCGATGATCGAAAAGTTACGAATGTGCTTCATAGGTTTGGGATGACTAAACTCTTGTAAATTAGGAAAATAGAATACCGCCAGTGGCGGTATTTCATTCAAGTTGGGCGATTCTAACCAATTTCGCTTTGGTTCGCACCTTATTTAAACGATTGATGATTCTTTAAACAATAGGCTCTCCAAGCACTCTTAGCAAAACAACTTCGTTTTGAGAGCGTTGTTCTAAGCGCGGTGAACAATATTTTGCTAATCCAATACCTAGCGCAATAAAAAGAAATGAAGACAGAATAACGGTACCTTCTCCACCGCCCATCTCTGGCGCAAAAAAACTATCGCCAAGCCATGCACCAATAATCATCATAAAGAGTGGCACAAGGTAAACTAAGGCTGCAGACTGCAATAAGCTCTTTTCTGGGAAGCCTATTTCTACTACTTGACCTTGCCGAACGGTTTGGTCGGTTTTAAGCGTCCAAAGCAGCGCTTTGCTACCTATCGCTTTAGAGACTAACCCCGTACCACAGCTTTTTGCGGAAGAACAACTACTGCAGCTGGTTTTTTGTTCACAACTCAGTTGGATTTGATACCCTTGCTTTTGCTGTTGAACGGCCATCACTGTGGCTAACGCGGTCATCATAATTAATTAACTCCCTGACGATTAAATTGCACCGACTGGGCAACTTTCTGAGCCGTTGCAGGAGGAATATCGCCAATCACAGAGATCTCATTATCACCCTGGACATAAGTTTGCAGAGTTCGACGCCCTTGGCGGAACAACTGATTTTTCAATGAGTGATTATCTCGTTCTGACACATAGACAGAAAAACTAAACAACCCATCAGAAAACATTTGGCTTTCCACTAAACGATCAGTAATCGCCATTCGGTAACGATTAATCTCCATTGCCTTAAAGCCATCAGGTACCCATTCGACTGCCCACTTGGCTTTCTTAATATTCCCTTTAGGAATGGAGAGCACTTCGGGCAGTTTAACACTGTTTAAACCAGACATCATCTTAGCGATTTTATCGTTGATCGAATATGAGATCGTACGATACTGCTCGAGGACTTCGCCATTACGATCCACCAGATCAGCTCGCAGCGGAAGATCGCTGTGTTCATCTACCCACAAAATGTAAGAATAACGCAAACCATCTTTCGGAACGATGCGTAGTACCTGACAAGGACTGCCCGCTTCACGAGCTCGACCCACTTTGACAAAGTCATAGTACTTACCCAATTGATCAACGTTGCTATTAAGCATTGGCATCAAAGGAGCAACCATATTACTCGACTCGATAGTGAAGGGATCAACACCGGGTTCAATATAACTGACCTCATCACCGCGGCGAATCACTTCTCGAACCGGCCCACTTAAATAAACCAAATGGGCAAACTGCTGGGATTTTTCTCGAGCATGACGATATAAAATCGGCTCCAAGCCGTTTTTCTTAATCAGGATATAAGACAGCTCATAATTGAGTTGCTGACTTGCTCTGTTCATTTGATGCAACAAAGCCTCCGCAGAAGAATCTTCTGCAAAGGCATAATTTGTCGAGCTCAAACTGAACAGCGTCAGCACACTGATCAGAAATTTCTTCATTCAACTACCAATTATTTTGATGGTTGTGAGGCCACACCGCTCTCACTATTCAGTCTTAATTGCAACTCGTAGTCTTGCAAAAAGGCGTTCACACGACGACGTTGCTCTTGAATATTCGACTCACCACGATCATCATTCGCTTCATGAGTGACAAGACTTACGGGTTCAGCCTTTCCAGATAAAGGTATGGTTTGCAAAACTGGGATCTGGTCATCGCTAGACTGAGATGCAACGGTTTGGTCACTCGAGCCGTATTGCTGAACACCAACAATGACAACTAACGAAACACAAGCAGCAACCGCAACTTGTCCAAACTGAGACAACCAAGCTGGCAACTGACGACGAGCTTTCGTTGGCTTAGGTTGAGCCTCGATAGGCAATGGTGTGTCATCCACCACATTTGCACTTTGTGTGTAACGAGCATTGTGCGCAGGTTCATTTTCCAACGCCAGAGACACACTCTCAGCAATATTCCATTCTGGTTTTTCGGGAGCCTCACCACGCATGACATCACCAATTAAATGGTAATTTTTCCACGCATCCAGCCCCTCCTGATCGTTGACCAATTCCTGTATAAAGGACTTGTCAATCGTTTCTCCATCCATGAGAGCTGAAAGTTTTTCTTTGTCAGCCATTCTTTTCACCATAGTAGTTACTAACATCAGCCTTAGAGCAAAGGTCGAATTCTTTTCTCTACTGCCTCACGAGCACGGAAGATACGAGAACGCACCGTTCCAACGGGACAATCCATTACTTGCGCGATGTCCTCGTAACTCAAGCCATCGAGCTCTCGTAACGTCATCGCAGTTTTCAAATCTTCAGGTAGCGCTTCGATCGCACTAAACACTGCCCCTTTCAATTCCTTGGACAACGTCAGATTTTCAGGGTTCGAAATTTCTTTCAATGCACTACCCGTTTCATAAAATTCCGCTTCTTCAGCGTCGACATCAGTAGCGGGAGGTCTACGCCCCTGAGCCACGATGTGGTTTTTTGCAGTATTGACAGCTATGCGATACAGCCAGGTATAAAATGCGCTATCACCACGAAACGTTGGGATGGCGCGGTATGCTTTAATAAAAGCTTCCTGCGCAACATCAGCTACATCACCAGAATTGCTCACATACCTAGAAATAAGGTTGCAGACCTTGTTTTGATAACGAAGTACCAAAAGATTAAAAGCTTGCTTATCTCCGTTCTGAACTCGCTCAATCAATACCTGATCGGTCAGCTGCTCGTTCATTCGAGCGGTTACTCCTATTGTTATATCCCCTTACCTTCTCAGATATGGGCATTAATTGTGCAGAATGTGTATTGGCACCACTACTTACATGAGCACCTATTGTGACTCAGTGGTTTAGATAAAGTTCAATTCTCTGTGAAATTTTTACCATAGTTAATTCGCAATGTGATGCAATCTAGGTTTGCGAAAACACTCTATAAGATATTGAAGATTTCATTACCGAAACACAATAGCATTGACGATATAAATGCTTTTCCTTTTCAAATCTATTTCAGAAAAGGACACTATTGGATATTGGCATTTTTAAGGTTAACAACAACACCAAAAGTAAAAATAACTAGGTCCCATCATACTAGAAATAGTGGCAATTGTTACTGATCTCAATGATTCGCTAATGAGATTAGCGTTGAGTTAAGAATGGAAGTTTGGCCTGTACATGACCACCTCGATATCAGTCCATTTGTCGTAACCTAATATCGTTAAAGGATTTCAATGCGTTATGAACACCCATAAGGAACACACGTGTGATGTACTGATTGTCGGTAGCGGTGCTGCTGGCTTATCACTTGCATTACATGTCGCCGACCATTGCCAAGTCATTGTGCTCAGTAAAGGCCCGCGCAGCGAAGGATCAACCTACTATGCACAAGGAGGAATTGCAGCAGTATTTGATGAAACGGACAGTATTGACTCACACGTTCAAGATACCTTGATTGCAGGCGCAGGTATATGTGATGAGCAAACAGTTCGCTTTATTGCAGAACATGCAAAACCTTGCGTACAGTGGCTTATCGATGGTGGCGTCCCTTTTGACAAGCTGAACGACCCCAACACTGAGGATGAGACTCCTCGTTATCATCTCACTAGAGAGGGCGGACATAGCCACCGCCGTATTCTTCATGCTGCCGACGCAACCGGCATGGCAATGCAAACTTCACTACAAGAAAATGTAAAAAAACATCCTAATATACAGATCTTTGAACGTCATAATGCGTTAGACCTTATCACTGAAGATAAAGTCGGCGGGAGCCAACAAACCGTCGTTGGTGCTTACGTCTGGAATCGACATGATGAGCATGTTGAAACGATTCGCGCTAAATGTGTGGTTTTGGCTACTGGCGGTTCTTCAAAAGTGTACCAATACACATCCAATCCAGATATCTCTTCTGGTGATGGTATTGCCATGGCATGGCGTGCGGGCTGTCGTGTCGCTAATTTGGAATTCAACCAATTCCACCCCACTTGCCTATATCACCCAGAAGCGCGTAATTTTTTGTTAACCGAAGCTCTGCGTGGGGAAGGCGCTTATCTGCGCCGACCTGACGGCTCACGCTTCATGTTAG
Organism: Vibrio nitrifigilis; assembly: GCF_015686695.1. Taxonomy (NCBI): domain Bacteria; kingdom Pseudomonadati; phylum Pseudomonadota; class Gammaproteobacteria; order Vibrionales; family Vibrionaceae; genus Vibrio; species Vibrio nitrifigilis. The sequence goes on from NZ_JADPMR010000003.1 coordinate 62,964, forward strand.
ATTTCGATGAAAGAGCAGAATTAGCGCCGCGAGATGTAGTGGCTCGAGCAATCGATTATGAAATGAAACGTTTGGGCGCAGATTGTATGTATCTCGATATTACGCATAAACGTGCAGAGTTTATTCAGCAACACTTTCCCATGATTTATAGCCGTCTCATGGAGTTGGGTATTGATATGACCAAAGAGCCCATTCCTATCGTCCCCGCAGCTCATTATACCTGTGGTGGTGTGATGGTCGATCAACAAGGGAAAACCGACCTAAACCACTTATATGCAATTGGGGAAGTGAGTTACACCGGTTTACACGGTGCCAATCGAATGGCATCAAACTCTCTACTCGAATGCGTGGTATATGCATGGTCTGCAGCACAAGCTATCTTGCAAGAGTTGCCGCAAATTCATTTATGCTCTGAATTGCCCATATGGGATGAAAGCCAAGTGAGTTGCTCAGATGAAGAAGTGGTGATCCAGCACAACTGGCATGAGTTACGCCTTTTTATGTGGGATTACATGGGTATTGTTCGCACAGATAAACGGTTAGAACGAGCTTTAAGAAGAATTCAGTTACTGCAACAAGAAACACATGAGTATTACAGTAATTTTAGAGTATCGAATAACTTATTGGAGTTACGTAATTTACTGCAAGTTGCTGAGCTTATGGTGAGATGCGCCATGCAGCGTAAGGAGAGCCGAGGGTTGCATTACACCTTAGACTATCCCGAACCTAAAGAGCCAAGTGGCCCAACGATACTCACACCAAATCAATAGTTCAATGGGAGCGCTCAGCGCTCCCTTTTCAGTGCAACAAGTAAATGGCGGTACACTTCATCAGAACAACTATCTCTCCAAAGCAGTACCCAATGCTTTTGCTCCGTTTTAAAACCAATAAACCATTGCGCCAATAAAGTATTTACTGATTGATACGAGCACTCTTGAATGCTGTAAATCCGAGAACACTCAAAATCAATTTCTATATCACCAGATAAATGTGGATGAAGTAGTGAAACACTTCGGCTATAGGAGATAAGCAGGGCAAGCAGACCAGCACTGGCAACTAATGGCCAATCAAAAGCGACAATCCCCCACATCAACAGCTGTAGCATTAGTTGATTGACGATGAGGGAATGAAAAGAAGGATTCAGATAAAGCTTAACGCGCTTTGCTGAGGTTATAGGCGACAATTTTATCAACCATAGCCGCATTGTTGAGGTTTTCAGAACGTCCGTGTCCCATGATCCATTTAAATAAATCTGGGTCATCGCATTCTAAAAGTGACACAAAATTTTGTTGCTCTACTGGTGTTAAGTCTTCAAAACATTCTTCGTAAAATGGCATGATCACAACATCAAGCTCCAACATGCCTCGGCGGCATGCCCATTTGATACGAGCTTTTTCTTCTGCGGAGTACATGTTTTTCCTCACTTATTCTTTTATTTTCTACTGTCAGTGTAACAACACATGTTGCCGACAACCAGTGACCAAAATCAAAGAGTCAGTTGAAGCTGACAAAAAACATCAACCAGATTACCATAAAGGAAATTCTTCACTTAGGTGAACAGTATGGACTGGAAAAATCAATTTTCTCCGCTCGACATCACAGCGGCAGATGCTATTCCTGAGCTAGCGCTCACACATTTAAATTCATGGAGTGCAATCTCCATGGTTGGTGATGACAAGAAAAGTTACTTACAAGGCCAAGTGACTTGTAATGTCGTGACTTTGGCAGCCGATCAATCCACTTTTGGCGCACATTGTGATGCAAAAGGTAAGGTATGGTCTGTTTTTCGACTCTTCCATCATCGCGATGGATATGCACTATTCCAACCTAAATCAGCGTTGGAAATAGAGCTTGCTGAGATAAAAAAATACGCCGTATTTTCCAAAGTTGACATCACGGAGACTGATGACATCGCCTTGGGAATGATGGGGCCTAAAGCACAACAGTGGATAGATGAGAATACTGAATCTCAAGGTGATGTGCGCCCGTTAATCGATGGAACTGCCGTGAAAATTTCTCAGCAGCGCTGGCTATTACTCGTTTCAAACTCAGCAGCCGAAACACTCATTAACGATTTTTCTGGAACAAAAGTCACAGAAGAACTTTGGACCCGCTTCGATATTGAGGACGCTCTGCCTGTTATCACTTCGTCTGAGCAGAACGTGCACATTCCACAAGCATTGAACTTACAAGCTCTCGATGGCATTTGTTTTACCAAAGGCTGTTATACCGGCCAAGAGACTGTCGCTCGAGCAAAGTATCGCGGCATCAACAAACGCGCTATGTATCCCATTAGCGGCAATATAACGACACCATTACCCCAAGGCGAAGTGATTGAACTTGAGCGAGCAGTGGGTGACAACTGGCGTAAAGCAGGCCAACTGATGGCGTACTATCAATTTGCAGACAAGCACGCGATTGCGTTAGCCGTATTGCCTAATAATTTGGAAGCGGATACCCAATTCCGGTTAGCTAACCAACCAGAAACACGCTGGAAAATGGAGCCACTACCCTACTCTCTTGATGATGAATAATCCCGAGTTCAAAACTAAGATCACTCAGTATCTTGATCAACAGCAGGTGAAATATCGCCTGCTGCCTCACCAATCGCCAGCTAAAACCGTAGAAGATGCCGCTAAACAACGTGGTATCCAGACTGAACAAATGGTGAAATGCATATTACTGAGAGATATGTCTAATCGTTACGCTCTTGCCTGTACCGCTGGGAATACAAGCGTTGATCCGAAAAAAGTTCGCGCCATTTTAGGTTGGCGTAGGATGACCTGTGCCGAAATAGATAAGGTAGAGCCAATAACTGGTTATATTATAGGCACTGTAACACCTATAAATCTTAAAACTGAAATGCCTATCTTATTCGATAAAAGCATATTAACGCAAAATGATGTCACTATCAGTAGCGGCTCAAAAATGGCAGGAATCTGCCTAAAACGTGTCGACTTGGAAAACCTAGTCAAGCCTTTGATTAGTAACATTCAAAGAGATCCCAAGCCCACTATGTAAAGCATTACATGCATGCGTGATATTGCTCACATTATGCAATATTTCGTCATGAATATTAAATCAATAGCAAAACATAAATAGTCATCAGATTATTTTTAGAGTACTCTCGGTACCGTTGGTTAATGTTGAAGTATAAAAATGATGCTTTAACGTAACTAACGAAAAAGTGAATCCACTGATTGTTTCAGTACATCCACTTTTTGTGTAATGCATCTGTGACTATTGGCCCGCAAAGATTTTGCGGGCATTTTTTTGCCACGTACCCGACACATCGACAAAACTCTTCTACGTTTACAACATCTATAGGCTATTGTTTTATTGAGACCAATTAATTTAGTCACACCTAATACTATTAATTCGGATGAGTTGGCAACAAAATTGCATATAACGAATGAAGCAAGTTATCGACCAACAGAATAATTACAGGTAAAAGTGTCTATATCAGCACATTTTGCTAAAAAATTGCATTCATATGGTTATATATATGCACTTGTCACACAAGTTCTAACATTGATCAGATATGCTTGTACGGCTTTCAAAAAAATAAAAGGATCCAAACATGAGACTCTTCAAGCGCTATACGCCAAGTATGATTGCTAAGCATATAAGCCGGTTGTTCAAAGGAAGAATCTATATCTCTGGTATTGGTAAATTTGAATTTGATAATGGTAAGCTCATTGTGCCAGACAAGGCTGAAGTTCGTCATTTTCAGACGGTCAAAGAAGTGAACCAAGAAGTCATGAAGTTGCGCTGCGCCCATGTCTGAGAGTGCTTAACGCAGAAGAAAAGATTTAAAAAGGGTTGGCAGAAGCCAACCCTTTACTCATTATGATTCGTGTACTCCACGAGCCATCTTAGCTAAATCTGGTAAGTCACCTTTCAGCCCTAAAGCACGTTTCATTATCTCATCTTTAGCGCCTGGCAGTTGCCCTACCAGCTTCATGCCGATACCACGAACTAATTTTTTCGCTGGGTTATTGCCTTCAAACAGGTCTTTAAACCCTTGCATCGCAGCAATCATTTTAGCAGCTTCAGCTTTACGCCAACGTTCATAACCACGTAAATTGCGTTTTGCACCAATATCTTCCCCATTTTGCCACTGAGCGATCACTTCTTGTGCAAGAGCTGCTGCATCCAATAACCCCAAGTTAACACCTTGGCCAGCTAATGGATGAATGGTATGAGCTGCATCACCCACTAACGCAACACGGTCTAGTACAAAATCGCGAGCATAGCGCATCTTCAAAGGAAAGGCTTGGCGTTCCCCCTGCAATTCACATAATCCTAAACGACCATCAAACTCAGTGGTGAGTGCCTGATTAAATTTATCATCCGGCATTTCCAACAAACGCTCAGCACGATTAGGATCCGTAGACCAAACAATTGAAGAAAGGTTAGGATCTTGCATTGGCAAAAACGCCAACGGACCTAGTGGTGTAAAAATTTGTCGAGCAATACTTTCATGAGACTCAGCAGTGCGTACGTTAGCAACAATAGCGCTGTGACCATAATCCCAATGAGTCAATGGAATATCAAACTGTTTACGAACCCATGAGTTAGCCCCATCAGCACCAACAACCAATTTTGCAGTCACCGCTTGTCCATCACTCAGCGTTAACCAAGCTTCACTTTCACCAACCGCAATATTCTGTATGGTGACAGGCATGTGTAAAGAGACATTTATCTGCTTCTTCACTTGGTCAAGTAACGCCAGTTGAATAACTCGGTTCTCAACAATATGACCCAAATTAGGCTGGGTCATTTGATTAGCACTGAATTCAATGCGAGCAAAACTATCTTGCTCCCATACTTCCATCGCTGAATATGGTGCAGCTCGACGAGACATCACACCATCCCACGCGTTGAGATTACGCAAAATCATTTCTGTAGATCGGCTTAAAGCTGATACGCGCACATCCGGTAGTTCATCTAAGGTGTCGTCAGGAATTTTCCCTTCAATGACTGCGATTCGTAGGTCTGTGTCTTTGAAAGCAGCAGCCAACGCGAGGCCGACCATACCACCACCCACTATCGCAATATCCACACTTTGCATCATATTTGAATACCTTCTATCGATTCACGATCCCTAAGGTTCGTTTTAAAAGAGGCGCTTTTAGCGGAGTAATATTATCAAGCACCGCTAGTCCGAGATTTCGTCCTACTTGAAGCGTCAGCAAATCATTTGAAAACAGATGAACCAGAGAAGACGTTAATGTGATTGTCGCTTGACGATCACATTCTCTTCGCTGCTGAAAACGAGCCAGTTGACGATAACAACCAATATCATCACCTTTGGTCACTTCTTCCGCTAAACTTGCGACATCGCGAATTCCCAAATTAAACCCTTGTCCTGCTATCGGATGTAATGTCTGTGCAGCATTACCAACAATAGCAAAACGATGAGAAACATTTTTTTCTCTATGACTTAATTGTAAGGGATATGAGGCTCGTTTTCCTACTCGAGTAAAACGGCCTAACCGCCAACCAAAATCTTGCTGCAGTTGCTGTAAAAACTCATCATCAGAACATGTCATAAGATCAGACACTTTCTCAGGTTCAATACACCAAACAAGAGATAAACGCCGTTCACCCATCGGTAAGAGAGCAATTGGACCATGATGAGTAAAACGCTCAAAAGCACGACCATTGTGTGCTTCACTACTCACGACATTAGCCACAATGGCACATTGACCAAAGTCGTGTAATGTCGATGTCATATCGAGTTTCTGGCTACACGTTGATACCGCGCCGTCGGCTGCCACCAGTAATTTACCTGAGATAGCAGAACCGTCTGACAACGACACAATCACTTGCTGTTGCTCACGTTTAATATCAGCAACACTCATTGGGCAATACATTTCAATGTTCGGACACTGATGTAATTTGTCATCATAGATTTTGCCCACATTAGCAAGCTCTATAACGTATCCTAGCGCATTGAGATCGGCTTCGTTGTGGTCAATTTCTGTCATCCCATAGTGGGAACGGTCTGACACGTGAATATGAGTGATAGGCGTTGCTACTGCTCGTAAATCACGCCATAGATCAAATTGCTCTAAAATTTGTACTGTTCCGTACGATAAAGCAATCGCACGAGAATCAAATCCTGGATGTTGCCGGTTATCTGATTGAAATGCTTCGATAACCGCGATAGATAACCCTTGTTGACTAAGCTGGTTTAATGCCAATGCCAATGTTCCACCGGCCATTGCTCCACCAGCAATGATCACATCAAATGATTTCACCTTTTGCTCCCGCTTCCCTTAATGCAGGGTTGGCTTTTTGTCCTGTTCAGGTCTGACACCGAAATCAGCATGAAGTGCGAGTACACAGGCTTTAACATGCTCAATAACCTGCTCAAGAAGTTCGGCCTGTTCTTCTAGGTCATCTTCTGCGTCAATGCCTAACTTAGCGATTTCCTCTAAGTCTTCGAGTGCTTCTTTCGCTGTTGGCGATGCTTTTTTAACCTTCGCCCCAGCAAGTCCAACTCCGGAAATAAAATGGTTGACCCATTCAGCAACTGAGTCAGCCAAATCAAATACTGCCTGCTCACCTGTCGATTCAGGTAACATCAGAGTAAATTCCATACTTAAGCGAGTTAATTGACTATTGGTGGATTGCAACATTGTTTCCGCTGCATTCAATGGCTTGGTTGGCCACCCCATACCATCATTCGTGTAATCAAAAACAAGTGGCTGCCAGCTTTTATCTTTTAAGCTTAGTCCACCAGCTAACATTCCAGAAAGTAGGCCGTGCAATTCAGCCGGAGTGATATTTAACGCAGCTTGTTTTAGTTCTAGCGCTAATTCATCGTAGTCAGGAAAGGTAATCTCGCTCATAATGGGCTCTGTGTTAACAAAATAATTCCAATCCTATCACTTCGACGATCATGCGCAAACGCCCAAGTGATCAATTGTGCGCAGCTTTTACTCAAATTGCCTAATAACTGAGTTTTTGCTTCGCCTTTTAAGACGAAGAGATGTGAAAAGCTTGAATCTTACTCCAGCTTTTCCTATAGTTGCCCCTCGATATTACACAAGGGTGTAAGATCTTTAGGTACGCTAATAGAGTTCATTAATCATGAGTAATCAAGCGGTTGACGTCGAAATTTTAGGAAAAGTAACTCGAGTAAACTGTCCACCTGGACAGGAAGAGTCTTTGATTTATGCCGCCAAAGATCTTGATCAACGATTGAAAGATATGGCTGAGCGTACTAAGGTAACCAATGAGGTTAAACTACTCACGATTGCCGCTTTGAATATCTGTTATGAGCTTCATGAAGCTCAACAAATCCAAAGTGATAAAGATAAGATGCGCGAACGAATGGAAAAGCTCACCGCATCACTCGAAGAAGCATTGAGTAAGGTAAAGCCAGGACAGCTTCAGCCTTAACTACATAGAGAATTTACCCTGGGGTGTTCGTGATTCAGGATTGAAGTCCCTGAGCCGATAAGCAATACAAAAGGGTTAGTACTTGGTAGCTATTGAGCAGGCTCGGCTTGTACCGAGAAGCCTACGGTTATCATTGCCAATCCGCCTTGAACCAGCTGGTTCAAGGGTCCAAATCCTAAACGGCACCTTGGGGTTCCCTACCATGAAAGATGCTCGCCAACATATTCGTAAACAAGTTCGTGACAGACGTAATCAACTTGATTTTCATACTCAACAGGTAGCTGCAACTCAGCTTGTTGAGCAATGTTTACGATTAGAAGCATTTCAATCAAGCCAGAATATCGCGCTATATTTATCGACCGATGGTGAGCTCAATACTGCCCCACTTATCGATGCTTTATGGCACAAGAATAAATCGATTTATATTCCCGTTCTTCATCCATTTTCGCCCGGCCACCTGCTTTTTCTCCACTATCAAAAATCCAGTAAAATGGTGAAAAACAAATACGGTATTTCGGAGCCGAAATTAGATCAACGCCACATCATTCCAGCCCACCAGTTAGATATTATTTGCACGCCATTAGTCGCCTTTGATGATCAATGCCAACGTTTAGGTATGGGAGGCGGTTACTACGATAGAACACTCGCTCCTTGGTTTAAAACTGGCGTTGGGGCCAAACCTATCGGCCTAGCACACGATTGCCAACAGATTGATCAAATACCTACCGCCGCATGGGACATTCCATTACCTATGATTGTGACACCAAGTAAAGTGTGGCAACGCTAATCAACCTTTGACTTAGCATTTCGATGGTTAGGTAATTGGTATCCTTGAGCCTTCAGTATATAATCGCGCCCACAAATCGCTTTCGTTACTACTCGCTATCAGGAGATTGGCATCATGACTCAAGATGAAATGAAAAAAGCCGCAGGTTGGGCTGCTCTTAAATATGTAGAAAAAGGCAGTATTGTCGGCGTGGGTACAGGCTCAACTGTCAATCACTTCATCGATGCATTAGGCTCAATAAAAGACGATATCAAAGGTGCTGTTTCAAGTTCTGTTGCTTCAACCGAAAAGCTAAAAGGTTTAGGTATTGAAGTCTTTGATTGTAATGATGTGATAAAACTTGATGTGTATGTTGATGGTGCGGATGAAATCAACCCAAGTAAAGACATGATTAAAGGCGGCGGTGCAGCATTAACTCGTGAAAAAATCGTTGCCGCTATTTCAGAAAAATTCGTCTGTATTGTTGATGGTACGAAAGCCGTTGATGTATTGGGTCAATTCCCTCTTCCAGTCGAAGTCATTCCTATGGCTCGCTCCTATGTGGCTCGAGAAATTGTTAAGTTAGGCGGCGATCCTGTTTATCGCGAAGGCGTGGTAACAGATAATGGTAACGTGATTTTAGATGTTTATAACATGAAGATTACCAATCCAAAAGAATTGGAAGACCAACTAAACAGCCTAGCAGGTGTCGTCACTAATGGTCTATTTGCCCATCGTGGCGCTGATGTAGTAATAACAGGTACCGCCGAAGGTGCAAAAATAGAAGAATAATGTTCGAGAATAAAGAGCTGAACTAAGATCAACTAGTTGCTTAATATTTTTCATTTGACGTTATCTGATTACAAGAGGCACCATGCGGGTGCCTTTTTTGTTTCCATTGGTAAATAAATTATCTCTTATTCCGTAATTTTCTTACCCAAAGACAGAAAAGTTTGTTAGTTTAATGGGCAGAAGATGCACGACGAAAACGTTTGCTTTTCATAACAAGACTCACTAACTTATGTGGGCTCAGTGTATCTGAATTTCCCCCTTTCCATATTTAAGGACGAGAATAATGGCCAAAGTTTCATTGGAAAAAGATAAGATCAAAATTCTTTTACTAGAAGGTGTACACCCATCTGCTGTTGAGGTGCTACAGGCTTCAGGCTATACCAATATTGAATACCACAAAGGTTCGCTTCCAGAAGAAAAGCTACTTGAATCCATTAAAGATGCTCACTTTGTTGGTCTACGCTCACGTACTCACTTAACAGAAAAAGTGATCAACGCTGCCGATAAATTAGTGGGTATTGGTTGTTTTTGTATTGGTACTAACCAAGTTGATCTTGATGCTGCTGCTGAGCGCGGTATTCCAGTGTTTAACGCACCATTCTCTAACACACGCAGTGTGGCAGAATTGGTATTGGCTGAAATGATCATTCTTTTCCGTGGTGTTGCTGAGAAAAACGCTCTTGCTCACCGTGGTATTTGGAAAAAAAGTGCAGACCATTCCTTTGAAGCTCGTGGTAAAAAATTAGGCATTATCGGTTATGGCCATATCGGTACTCAACTTAGTATTCTAGCTGAAAGTCTTGGTATGTACGTCTACTACTACGATATTGAAAACAAGCTATCACTAGGTAATGCTCATCAAGTTCATACCTTAACGGAGCTACTGAACAAATGTGATGTTATCAGCCTGCACGTACCTGAAACTCCAGAAACCAAAAACATGATGGGCAAAGAAGAATTTGACCGCATGAAACCAGGTTCAATCTTCATCAACGCTTCTCGCGGAACGGTTGTTGATATCCCAGCACTATGTGCGGCACTAGAATCAAAACACCTTGCTGGTGCAGCCGTTGACGTATTCCCAACAGAGCCAGGTTCAAATGCTCAACCATTTGAATCGCCACTAATTGAGTTTGATAACGTTATCTTGACTCCACACGTAGGTGGTTCAACTCAGGAAGCGCAAGAAAACATTGGTATTGAAGTCGCGGGTAAACTAGCGAAATACTCTGATAACGGTTCAACACTATCAAGTGTGAACTTCCCAGAAGTATCACTACCAGAACAACGCAATTGTTCTCGCCTACTACATATTCATGAAAACCGCCCTGGTATCTTGAATAAGATCAACAATATCTTTGCTGAAGAAGATATCAATATCGCAGCTCAATACCTGCAAACAACACCTAAAATGGGTTACGTTGTTGTCGATGTTCAAGCAGCTCGCTCTGAAGAAGCATTAGAAAAACTGAAAGAGATCGAAGGTACAATTCGTACTCGCATCCTGTTCTAATTTGCTCATTAATACAAAAAACCCAGCGATCATCGCTGGGTTTTTTATTATCTATATCGTGAGGTAGAAAGTGCTAGCTTCTTAAAGCGCGTTCACCACGAGCAATTCCAACAATCCCACTGCGAGCGACTTCAACCACATCAGTAAACTGGGCGACAGACTGAATAAACGCATCCAGTTTATCTGTATCACCGGTCAGTTGTACGGTGTAATGCGTTGGATTGACATCAACGATCTGACCACGGAAAATATCGACCATACTTTTTACTTCTTCACGAGCAGAACCCGATGCTTTTACTTTAACTAACATCAGCTCGCGTTCAATGTGCTCAAATTCCGTTACATCTTGAACTTTCAATACATCTATCAATTTGTGCAATTGTTTTTGTATCTGTTCAAGCTGCATACCATCAGAATCGGTGGTGATATTTAAACGTGAAAGCGTTTCATCATCAGTTGGTGATACATTCAGACTTTCAATGTTGTAGCCACGCTGAGAGAATAAACCGACCACACGAGATAATGCTCCAGGTTGGTTTTCTAGTAGTAAAGAAATAACACGTCTCATCTTAGGTTCTCTCCGTTTTGCTCAGCCACATTTTATCCATACCTTCACCCTTGATTTGCATCGGGTAAACATGCTCGGTTTCATCCACACTAATATCAACAAATACCAGACGATCTTTCATATCAAGCGCTTTCTGTAAACCCGCCTCTAATTCATCTGGTGTTGAAATGCGAATACCGGCGTGGCCATAGGCTTCGGCAATGGCGACAAAGTTTGGCACTGAACTCATGTAAGAGTTGGAGTGGCGACCATGGTAAATAATGTCTTGCCACTGTTTTACCATTCCTAAGAAACGGTTATTTAAGTTAATAATTTTAACTGGAATATCATATTGAAGAGCGGTTGAAAGCTCCTGAATATTCATTTGGATACTACCATCCCCAGTCACAACAACAACTTCTTCATCAGGATGTGAAAATTTAACCCCCATCCCAGCAGGCAAACCAAAGCCCATCGTGCCTAAACCGCCTGAGTTAATCCACTGTCTTGGTTTATCAAATGGGTAATATAAAGCGGCAAACATTTGGTGCTGACCAACATCAGATGCGACGTAAGCTTTACCTTTAGTTAAACGATAAAGAGTTTCTATCACTTGCTGTGGTTTAATACGTTCAGGGTTCTTCGTATAAGAAAGGCATTGACGCTCTCTCCAACCTTCAATGTGTTGCCACCATTGAGCAATCGCTTGTTGATCGTTTTGATCCGTTTTATCCCCCAACAACTTAAGCATGGTGTCGAGAACTTGATCGGCAGAACCCACAATTGGGAGATCAACTGGAACATTTTTAGAGATCGAAGAAGGATCAATGTCAATGTGCATGACTTTGGCATTCGGACAATATTTTTCTAAATTATTGGTAGTTCGATCATCGAAACGTACGCCAATACCAAAAATAAGATCAGAATTGTGCATTGCCATATTGGCTTCATATACACCGTGCATGCCAAGCATACCAAGGAAATTTTTATGGGTTCCTGGGAAGGCCCCTAATCCCATTAGCGTACTCACAACCGGAAGGTTTAACGAGTTAGCCAATTTTAAAATCTGTTTATGTGCACCAGAAATAATTGCCCCACCACCAATATATAACACTGGCTTTTTGGCTTCTAATAGTGCTTTAAGCGCTTTTTTAATTTGCCCTTTATGCCCTGTCGTTGTCGGGTTATAAGAACGCATTTTAACGCTTTCAGGATAGCTATAAGGCAGCTTAACCTGAGGATTCATTACATCTTTTGGTAGATCAATAACCACAGGACCAGGTCGTCCTGTCGATGCGATATAGAATGCTTTTTTAATTGTCTCTGGAATATCTTCTGCTTTCTTCACTAAAAAGCTATGTTTCACGATAGGACGAGATACGCCCACAATATCGCACTCTTGAAACGCATCATTACCAATTAAATTAGTTGCCACGTTACCAGAGATAACCACCATAGGGACTGAGTCCATATAGGCAGTCGCAATACCTGTTACCGTGTTTGTTGCTCCTGGACCAGAGCAGACGAGGACGACTCCTGGCTTGCCTGTAGAACGTGCATATCCATCAGCCATATGAGTCGCAGCTTGTTCATGACGAACAAGGACGTGCTTAATTTTATCGGTTTTTTCGTGGAGAGCGTCGTAGATGTCCAATACTGACCCACCAGGGTAACCAAATATCTGTTCTACGCCTTCTTCGATCAGAGATTGCACCACCATCTCTGCGCCGGATAACATTGCCATTTTTTCTCCTTACCAAACCTACAACAACGTGGTTGTTATTGAGGCTGGTTTACATAGTTAGGGCTTATTCGTAGCCTAATTCGAAAACCTTCCGCTTTCGGCTATGTCCCGAGCCTGTCATAACAAGTCACGGGTAAACGGGCAATACTGTACCTGCTAATGACCTAACGGTCTAACGTGGATTGGCGCACAGTTTTAATAAGATGTGGTGAAAAAGTATAAATAAAGTCATTAACTCTGTTAAAAAATTAAAAATCAGAGTTATCGATAAGTTAATGAAGAAAAAATGTGAGAAAATATATTATAACGAATAAAAACTTATGCAACTACGGTCATTAAATACTCTATAATAGGCCCTCAATACCAGAGAACCTATCACCATAAAAGCTATTTACCGTACATTGCTTTAATTTCACCTTCATATCGAGTGTGAATCACTTTACGACGTAGTTTTAGAGTTGGAGTTAACTCCCCATCTTCCAAAGAGAAGGCATTCGGCAGTAACGTGAATTTTTTTACCTGCTCAAAATGGGCAAGATGTAGCTGAAGTTCATGAATTCTTTTTTCAAACATCTCTATGATCTGCGCATGTTTGAGTAGATCGATACGATCATGATACTTAATATTCAATTCCCGAGCGTATTTTTCTACCGTGTCGTAGCAAGGAACGATCAATGCCGAAACAAATTGGCGCGCATCAGCTATAACAGCAATCTGCTCGATATAATGATCTTTACCTAACGTACCTTCAATCATCTGTGGTGCGATGTATTTTCCACCCGATGTTTTCATGAGCTCTTTAATACGCTCAGTGATAAACAACTGCCCATGTTCATCGATATACCCTGCATCCCCTGTTTTCAAATAGCCATCTTGGTCAAATGCAGCAAGAGTATCGCTTTCATTTTTATAATAACCCTGCATGACCATTGGGCCTTTCACCAAAATTTCATTATTAACACCGATACGGATATCAACATCAGGCATAGCAAGTCCAATTGAATTGGCGTCAAAATGGCTATCAGGCCAACAAGACACCGTTGCCGTGGTTTCAGTCATCCCATAACCCACTTTGACATTAATACCTAAAGCATGGAAGAAGCGACCAATAGAAGGTTCAAGCTTCGCACCACCACATGGCATCATTTTCAAACGACCACCAAGTAACGCTCTCAATTTGCTTAATACTAATTTATCGGCAATCCTAAAACGCCATGCCCCTTTACCTGAAGACACATAACGCTCGCCCACGGACAAAGCCCATGAAAATAAAGTCTTTCTAAACCATGAAGCATGAGAAACTTTGTCATGCACTGCTGCATAAATTTTTTCATAGAAGCGGGGAACCGCACACATCACGGTTGGAGAAACTTGCTGTAATGCTTCTCTAACCACTTTAACGTCATGGAGATAACAGTTAGTCGCCCCCTTATATAAAACGTAAAAGCACCATGCTCTCTCAAACACATGCGACAAAGGTAAAAAGCAGAGAGATATATCATCAGGCGTCAAATTTAGCCGAGAATCATGCCCAGTCATCTGAGCGGATAAATTGCGGTGAGATAACATTACCCCCTTAGGTTGTCCGGTTGTTCCCGAGGTATAAATAAGAGTAAACAGATCATCAAGGTTCAACGTATTTAAACGCTGATAGAGCGATTCTAGGTAATCACTTGTTCCTAAAGAAATAAATTCATTAAACGATAAAACAAAATCAACATCAGGCATTTCAATATGTTCATCCATGATCACGATACGTTCTAAGCGTTCACACTGATTAAAAATTGAAATGGCTATGTCCAGTTGCTGTTGGCCACTGACAAATAAAATACGAACATCAGCATTTTCAGTAATGTATTTGGTCTGATTTGGTGTACTTGTAGGATAAATAGGCACAGTGACGACTCGTATCTGCTGAGCAGCCACATCACAAATCGTCCAACGCGGCATATTGGTAGCAAAAATACCGACTTTTTCTTGTACATCCAGACCGCACGCTAACATAGCTAACGAAAGCGCACGAGTATGTTGATCAAACTCACTCCAAGAAATATCATGCCAATCATTATCAGCATAAAATCTCATAGCTACTCGCTCACCTCCTTCGGTCATCCTATCGCGAAGCTTATCTACAATATGAAAGTCTAATATGGCCATTTTTGTACCTAGAATATACCCTCTACAGGGCGGGAAGCGGCACAGTTTACAGACGCGCAGATAAAAGGCAACTCACCAAGATCAAAGTTAGGGACATATAGAAGGGATAAACTGAACAGATACAAAAAAGCCTCAAACCGGTATAGATTTGAGGCTAAAAGAGGCTAACTAACTACTAACAGTTATTATTTATCGGCGATTACTTCACCGCAGATCATCATTAACTGATCACGTAACCAAATGTGACCTTTGTCTTTCTCACTCGATTCATGCCAGCTTAAGTAACCGTGAATTTTCACATTATCAAATGGGCAGGAGATAATCTGTAGCTGATCACGATTAGCCGCATTTTCGACCATCCAGCGAGGAGCAATAGTGACAAGTTCAGACTGACCTACAACATAGAGAACATTGCTCAGACTTGTTCCTTCATAGCTAGAATGGCAATCAAGCTCGCGGTAAGCCTGTTCAGAGAAGCTACGTTGCCCATGAATTTTAGATAGCTTCGCATGATGTTCTTGAGATAATTCATCACGAGTAACACTACCTTGAATACGTGGGTGATTTTTCGCGGCAACAACCACTAATTCATCTTGAAAGATTTCAGTGCTTGAGAAGCCTTGCTCATCAAATCGAGCGTAATCGATAACAAAATCAATTTCTTGATAACGCATGCGCTCTGCGAGAAGACGATCAAATTCTGCATCTAAATGCAATTTTACATTTGGAGCTTGAGTTTGAATTGACTGCATGATGTTTGGCGCAAAACGAATATCACATGGGCTACAAATGGCCAATTTGAATAAACGAGTTGAAGTTTCAGGGGAGAAAACTGAACTTGGTAATTCGTTACGAATTAATTGTAAAGCTTGACGGATCGGCCCAAACAGTTGACGAGCACGTTGTGTTGGTTGGATACCACGACCTTGACGCATAAATAGCTCGTCATTAAACATAACCTTCAAGCGAGCAACGGCATTACTTACTGCTGGTTGAGACATACCTAGATTATGCGCAGCACGAGTAATGTTTTGCTCCTGCATAACGGCATCAAATACAGTGAGGAGGTTTAAGTCCACACTGCGTAATGTACTTTCCATTCGATAGCTTGCGATGGCACTCATCGCGTCTTTCCTTTCTACTTTATCTAACATACTGTGCAACGCCTCTTGGGTTCGTTTTTTTGTTATTAATCATGTGAGCGATAGAATTAAAATGGCGAACATTTGATGAAGATAGATAACCTAGGCTTTTATTATTTACCACTCGGATAATTCCACCGCGACACCTACTATCAACTAATTCGTACACGAATGGCAACCCGATTGATAAAAAGTCATTTCTTTTTATAAGTGAACTAAATAAAAACAATAATTATCAGTGTCTTATAAAAACATAAAAAAACATAAAAACGTGATAAAGAACAAATATTAAACTAATTGATAAAGGTATTTATTGCACAAAAGGCTAGTAAAGTCCCATTCACAGCATAAATATATGCTATTGCGTGAGGTGTGTTTCTTGTTAAGGAAACGGTTGCGTAATGATATTACTAACTATTTTATTAACAATAAAATAGAAAACCATAACATTAGCTGATAGACATATAGGTAGGAAAATCGACTCTATTCCATAAAGAATGCTCACGCATAATGCCCCAAGTAGAACAATGCGGCAGTGGCGCAGCAACACCCAAGAACAGCACCAATAATTACATCACTGACAAAGTGTACTCCTAATAAAACCCGTGCACAGCCAATCAAACATGCCCAGATCAGAGCCATACCATAGAGTTGAGGGAAAAAGTGGCCAATAATGCATGCAACAACAAATGCAGCAGCAGTATGTCCAGAAGGTAAACTGTATCTATCAGAGGGGGTAATAAAAGCCGGTAATAAAGGAGAAAATTCCTGTGGTCGACGACGTTGAAAACTGTTTTTTAGTAACCAATAACAAGGTAATTCAAGCAAGAAAGCCAGTAATCCTGCGATAACAAATCCTTGTCCAACCTGCCCTTTAATTCCCCAAGCAAGTAACGCAAAAATAACATAAAGATGCCCATCTCCTGTATGAGATATTGCCTTACTTACTCGAGCCGCAAAGCCACTATAACGATGTTGTAAACAATATAACGACACTGCAAAGTCGAGTTTAACAATTGGTTCTATTGTTCTCATGCTCCGTCTTCCTATTTATCCCTACAGACATGTCCTTTTTGACATTATTAAAATTAGGAGCGAGATGTGACGAATCCGTGATGTTTTCTTTTAAATGCCATGAAACTTACAACGGAACGCAAAAAATAAACAGCAACAATTTGAAAAATAAGAATAAAATAAACACGTTCAGTATCTCAAACCGATTATGGTATGAAGTGCTATTATTCTCCAGCCCACTTATTTGCATAAAAAATCAACTTTTTGGTTGACGTCATCACTTGAGTGCGGTACTAATTTACCAACTTAATTTGTGGATGTTTATATTAATGACAATTCGTTTTTCACTCCTTCTCAGCCTCCTCCTTATCGTGAAACAATCGCGCGGGTGAGCTGTGGACGAAAAACTCCACAATGCAGAATAACGAAAACCCGCTTTTAGCGGGTTTTTTTATAACTAAATCCAGGAAGAAAACGATTAACTCTCGAAATGAGGAAGCAAACATGAACGACCAGGTCATATTATTCGATACGACATTGCGTGATGGTGAACAAGCTCTATCTGCCAGTTTAACCGTAAAAGAAAAACTGCAAATAGCATATGCACTAGAACGTCTAGGTATCGATGTTATTGAAGCAGGATTTCCGGTTTCATCGCCTGGTGATTTTGAATCGGTACAAACCATTGCAAAAAATATTAAAAATAGCCGCGTTTGTGCTCTTGCTCGTGCCGTAGAGAAAGATATCGACGCAGCAGCTGAAGCATTAAAAGTTGCTGAAGCATTCCGTATTCATACCTTTATTTCAACTTCAACTGTTCATGTTCAAGACAAACTACGTCGAAGCTATGAAGATGTTATCGAAATGGGTGTTAAAGCCGTTAAACACGCACGTAAATTTACCGATGACGTCGAATTTTCTTGCGAAGATGCTGGACGTACGCCAATCGATAATCTTTGTCGTATGGTTGAGGCAGCAATTAGTGCAGGCGCTAAGACAATTAACATCCCTGACACAGTTGGTTATACCGTTCCAAGTGAATTTGGTGGTATTATTGAATCGTTATTCAACCGAGTTCCTAATATTGACCAAGCGATCATTTCTGTTCACTGCCATGATGATTTAGGCATGTCCGTGGCAAACTCGATCACAGCAGTACAACATGGCGCTCGCCAAATTGAAGGAACTATCAACGGAATCGGTGAACGAGCTGGTAATACGGCGTTAGAAGAAGTCGCTATGATTTTGAAAACCCGTCAAAATATACTAGGCGTTACAACCGGAATTCAACACGAAGAAATCAGCCGTACAAGTAAACTAGTTAGTCAGTTATGTAACATGCCTATTCAGAGCAATAAAGCTATTGTAGGTGCTAATGCATTTAGCCACTCTTCTGGTATTCACCAAGATGGCATGCTGAAAAATAAGAACACTTACGAAATTATGACTCCTGAATCCATTGGACTAAAAAACCAAGGGTTGAACCTAACGAGTCGCAGTGGCCGAGCAGCCGTTAAGAGCCACATGCAATCATTAGGATATAGTGATACTGACTACAACCTGGATGTGTTGTACGAAAACTTCTTGAAACTTGCAGATAAAAAAGGCCAAGTCTTCGATTATGACTTAGAAGCATTGATGTACTTTTCAAACCTGCGTGATGAAGACGATTACTTCAAATTGAATTATTTAAGTGTGCAGTCTGGCAGTGTAATGGCTACCACCAGTATCAAACTACAATGTGGTGATGAAGAAAAATGTGAAGCGGCGGTAGGCAATGGCCCTGTCGATGCGTTGTACCAATGCATTTACCGAGTTACAGGTTATGACATTGTTTTAGATAAGTTTGATTTGACCGCCAAGGGAGAAGGCGAAGACGGTTTAGGACAAGCCGATATCATTGCTAATTACAAGGGCCGTAAATATCACGGCACTGGCGTCTCAACAGATATTGTTGAAGCATCAGGTGAAGCGCTTTTGCATGTTATCAATAGCATCCATCGTGCAGATGAAATTGAAGAGATTAAACAACGCAAAAAAATCGCCACAGTATAAGAACTGCAGACCAGAATAAATTTATAACTCATTAAGACGAATAGGATTCGCATGACAAACACAACATACAAAATCGCGGTTTTACCTGGCGATGGCATCGGCCCAGAAGTAATGGTGCAAGCAAACAAAGTGCTTGATGCCATCGAAACTAAATATAATTTGACCTTTGCCCGTGAAGAACACGACATCGGCGGTATCGCAATAGACAACCATGGTAAACCATTACCAGATACTACTTTGGCTGCTTGTGAAGAATCAGATGCCGTTCTGTTTGGTTCTGTTGGTGGCCCAAAATGGGAACACCTTCCGGCAAATGAACAGCCGGAGCGTGGTGCCTTATTACCTCTTCGTAAACACTTCCAACTATTCTGTAATTTGCGTCCAGCTCAGATCCATAATGGTTTAGAGGACTTTTCACCTCTACGCGCCGATATCTCAGCTCGTGGTTTTGATATTGTAGTGGTTCGTGAATTAACAGGTGGCATATACTTTGGTCAACCAAAAGGTCGTGAAGGTGAAGGCCCTAACGAAAAAGCCTTTGATACAGAAGTTTACCACCGCTATGAGATTGAACGTATTGCCAAGATTGCTTTTGAATCAGCAAGGCTACGTGATAAGAAAGTATGCTCTATAGATAAAGCTAACGTATTACAAAGCTCTATCATGTGGCGTGAAATTGTGACTGAAATTGCTAAAGACTATCCAGATGTCGAATTAACTCATATGTATATTGATAATGCGACTATGCAGTTAATTAAAGACCCATCTCAGTTCGATGTTGTACTGTGCTCAAATATCTTTGGTGACATTTTGTCTGATGAATGTGCGATGATCACAGGCTCAATGGGCATGTTACCTTCAGCAAGTATGAACGAAAGTAAGTTTGGTTTGTATGAACCGGCGGGCGGCAGTGCACCCGATATCGCAGGTAAAAATATTGCGAACCCAGTAGCGCAAATTCTTTCTGCAGCTCTAATGCTACGTTACAGCTTAGGCGAAGAAGATGCAGCTAAAGATATTGAAGCTGCAGTGAGTAAAGCGCTTGCTGCCGGCCAATTAACTGGTGACTTGGCCGGTAACAATCCTGCTTTAAGCACTAGTGAAATGGGTGATGTTATCGCTCAATATATCTCAAACTCATAATATTAGGAGGGATCGCATAGGCGATCCTTCTCGCTCTGCGAGCTGCAAGGAACAAAGCAATGTCAAAAGCAAAAACCTTATACGAAAAGATTTACGATGCTCATATTGCGGTTGAAGCCGAAGGCGAAAACCCAATTTTGTACATCGACCGCCATTTAGTACACGAAGTAACCTCACCTCAAGCGTTTGATGGACTGCGTGAAAAAGGGCGTCCAGTACGCCAAGTCAGCAAAACATTTGCTACGATGGATCATAACGTATCGACCACCACCAAAGACATTAACGCATCTGGTGAGATGGCTCGTATACAAATGGAAACACTATCAAAAAACTGTAAAGAGTTTGGTGTCACTCTGTTTGATATTAACCATAAATATCAGGGTATTGTGCATGTTATGGGGCCTGAGTTAGGTATTACTCTACCAGGTATGACCATCGTCTGTGGCGACTCTCACACTGCAACTCACGGTGCCTTCGGCTCCCTAGCATTTGGTATCGGTACTTCTGAAGTTGAGCATGTTTTAGCAACTCAAACACTAAAACAAGCCCGTGCTAAGACCATGAAAATTGAAGTAAAAGGCAAGGTGGCTCCTGGAATTACCGCCAAGGATATTGTTTTGGCCATTATCGGTAAAACAACATCAGCCGGCGGCACCGGTTATGTGGTTGAATTTTGTGGTGAAGCCATTCGAGATCTCTCCATGGAAGGCCGTATGACGGTATGTAATATGGCCATTGAGTTAGGTGCTAAAGCAGGTCTTATCGCCCCTGATGAAACGACATTCGATTACATTAAAAATCGTCGTTACGCCCCTTCAGCTGAAGATTGGAATGCAGCAGTGGAATATTGGTCTTCATTAAAAACTGATGAAGATGCAGAATTCGATGCTGTAGTGACTTTAAATGCTGCAGATATTCGCCCACAAGTCACTTGGGGCACTAACCCAGGTCAAGTAATGGCGGTAGACGGTATCATTCCTTCACCAGAAGATTTCTCTGATCCTGTAGAAAAAGCCTCAGCAACAAAAGCTCTTGCATATATGGGATTAAAAGGTGGTACTAAACTAGCTGAATATAAAATTAATAAAGTATTCGTTGGCTCTTGTACTAACTCACGTATCGAAGATATGCGAGCTGCTGCTGAAGTTGCTAAAGGCAAAAAAGTCGCGTCACACGTACAGGCCTTGATCGTACCTGGCTCTGAACAAGTTAAAGCGCAAGCAGAAGAAGAAGGCTTAGATAAAATCTTTATCGAAGCAGGATTTGAATGGCGTTTACCTGGCTGCTCCATGTGTTTGGCAATGAACAATGACCGCTTAGGTCCTGGAGAGCGCTGTGCATCAACGTCTAACCGTAACTTCGAAGGCCGCCAAGGTCGTGATGGTCGTACACACCTAGTTAGCCCAGCAATGGCCGCAGCAGCTGCAATCGCAGGGCACTTTGTCGACATCCGAGAAATCAACTAATTAGAAAGGACACTATCATGGCAGGATTTAAACAACATACTGGTTTAGTTGTCCCATTGGATGCAGCCAACGTCGATACCGATGCGATTATCCCAAAACAGTTTCTACAAAAAGTAACACGAACTGGTTTTGGTAAGCACCTATTCCATGACTGGCGCTTTCTTGATGATGCAGGTGAACAACCAAACCCTGAGTTCGTATTAAATAAATCACAATACAAAGGAGCAAGTATCTTACTCGCTCGCGAAAACTTTGGTTGTGGTTCTTCTCGTGAACATGCACCTTGGGCACTTGCTGACTACGGTATTCAAGTAATGATTGCACCAAGTTTTGCTGATATTTTCTACGGCAACTCAATCAACAACCAAATGGTTCCAGTACGTTTGACAGAAGAGGAAGTCGATGAAATCTTCCATTTCGTACAAGCAACTGAAGGTGCAGAAGTCACTGTTGATCTAGAATCAATGACAGTAACAGCAAATGGCAAAAATTATTCATTTGAGATTGATGAATTCCGTCGTCACTGCTTACTCAATGGATTAGATAATATTGGCCTAACACTTCAACACGCAGATAAAATTGCCGAGTTCGAAGCAAACATACCTAATTTCTTGCAATAAAGAGCCATTCTTTATGAACAAAAGCTGCCGATATGGCAGCTTTTTTTATATCCGATAACCACAAACAAAAGTTCCTGAGGAAATATGAATATATACAGTAGGTATAAAACGAGAAAACCCCAGCCGAGTGGGCTGGGGTTTTGAAATAAAGCCTGGCGATGACCTACTCTCACATGGGGAAGCCCCACACTACCATCGGCGCAATTTTGTTTCACTTCTGAGTTCGGCATGGAATCAGGTGGGTCCAAAATGCTATGGTCGCCAAGCAAATTCTGTATTATTGAGTAAAAAGAAGGCACTCAACAAATTGTAATAAATGGTGCTGATACCCAGAATCGAACTGGGGACCTCATCCTTACCAAGGATGCGCTCTACCGACTGAGCCATATCAGCTAAAGCGTCTGTTCAGACTAAAAGGCCCGTGATAACACGGGCCTCTTTAAATTAAAGCCTGGCGATGACCTACTCTCACATGGGGAAGCCCCACACTACCATCGGCGCGATTTCGTTTCACTTCTGAGTTCGGCATGGGATCAGGTGGGTCCAAAATGCTATGGTCGCCAAGCAAATTCTTTGTTGTTACCGCTACGCAGCAACAATTAATTCAGAAAGCTGTCGTTCTCTACACAATCAAGTGTGTCTCTTATATCGAGTCCGATACAAAACCTTTTTGGTGTTGTATGGTTAAGTCTCACGGGCCATTAGTACAGGTTAGCTCAACGCCTCACAACGCTTACACACCCTGCCTATCAACGTTCTAGTCTCGAACAACCCTTTAGGACGCTTATAGCGCCAGGGAAGACTCATCTCAGGGCTCGCTTCCCGCTTAGATGCTTTCAGCGGTTATCGATTCCGAACTTAGCTACCGGGCAATGCGTCTGGCGACACAACCCGAACACCAGAGGTTCGTCCACTCCGGTCCTCTCGTACTAGGAGCAGCCCCCTTCAATCTTCCAACGCCCACGGCAGATAGGGACCGAACTGTCTCACGACGTTCTAAACCCAGCTCGCGTACCACTTTAAATGGCGAACAGCCATACCCTTGGGACCGACTTCAGCCCCAGGATGTGATGAGCCGACATCGAGGTGCCAAACACCGCCGTCGATATGAACTCTTGGGCGGTATCAGCCTGTTATCCCCGGAGTACCTTTTATCCGTTGAGCGATGGCCCTTCCATTCAGAACCACCGGATCACTATGACCTGCTTTCGCACCTGCTCGAATTGTCATTCTCGCAGTCAAGCGGGCTTATGCCATTGCACTAACCTCACGATGTCCAACCGTGATTAGCCCACCTTCGTGCTCCTCCGTTACTCTTTGGGAGGAGACCGCCCCAGTCAAACTACCCACCAGGCACTGTCCTCACCCCAGATAATGGGGCCAAGTTAGAACATCAAACATACAAGGGTGGTATTTCAAGGTCGGCTCCACAATCACTAGCGTGACTGTTTCATAGCCTCCCACCTATCCTACACATGTAGGCTCAATGTTCAGTGCCAAGCTGTAGTAAAGGTTCACGGGGTCTTTCCGTCTAGCCGCGGGTACACTGCATCTTCACAGCGATTTCAATTTCACTGAGTCTCGGGTGGAGACAGCGTGGCCATCATTACGCCATTCGTGCAGGTCGGAACTTACCCGACAAGGAATTTCGCTACCTTAGGACCGTTATAGTTACGGCCGCCGTTTACCGGGGCTTCGATCAACCGCTTCGAGTTACCTCTAACAGCATCAATTAACCTTCCGGCACCGGGCAGGCGTCACACCGTATACGTCATCTTACGATTTTGCACAGTGCTGTGTTTTTAATAAACAGTTGCAGCCACCTGGTATCTGCGACTCTCAATAGCTCCAAGAGTTAATCTCTTCACCGTCAAGAGCGTACCTTCTCCCGAAGTTACGGTACCATTTTGCCTAGTTCCTTCACCCGAGTTCTCTCAAGCGCCTTGGTATTCTCTACCCGACCACCTGTGTCGGTTTGGGGTACGATTCCTTACAATCTGAAGCTTAGAGGCTTTTCCTGGAAGCATGGCATCAATGACTTCATCACCTTAGTGACTCGACATCGTGTCTCGGCCTTAGAGGAAACCGGATTTACCTAATTTCCAAGCCTACGCACTTGAACCTGGACGACCGTCGCCAGGCCCATCTAGCCTTCTCCGTCCCCCCATCGCAATTGTAAGAAGTACGGGAATATTAACCCGTTTCCCATCGACTACGCTTTTCAGCCTCGCCTTAGGGGTCGACTTACCCTGCCCCGATTAACGTTGGACAGGAACCCTTGGTCTTCCGGCGTGGAGGTTTTTCACCCCCATTATCGTTACTCATGTCAGCATTCGCACTTCTGATACCTCCAGCAGACTTTGCAATCTACCTTCAACGGCTTACAGAACGCTCCCCTACCCAATACCTAAAAAGGCATTGCCGCAGCTTCGGTTTACAACTTAGCCCCGTTACATCTTCCGCGCAGGCCGACTCGACTAGTGAGCTATTACGCTTTCTTTAAATGATGGCTGCTTCTAAGCCAACATCCTAGCTGTCTAAGCCTTCCCACATCGTTTCCCACTTAGCTGTAATTTGGGACCTTAGCTGGCGGTCTGGGTTGTTTCCCTCTCCACGACGGACGTTAGCACCCGCCGTGTGTCTCCCGGATAGTACTTACTGGTATTCGGAGTTTGCAAAGGGTTGGTAAGTCGGGATGACCCCCTAGCCTTAACAGTGCTCTACCCCCAGTAGTATTCGTCCGAGGCGCTACCTAAATAGCTTTCGGGGAGAACCAGCTATCTCCGAGTTTGATTGGCCTTTCACCCCTAGCCACAGGTCATCCGCTAATTTTTCAACATTAGTCGGTTCGGTCCTCCAGTTGATGTTACTCAACCTTCAACCTGCCCATGGCTAGATCACTCGGTTTCGGGTCTATATCCAGAGACTGGGCGCCCAGTTAAGACTCGCTTTCGCTACGGCTCCCCTAAACGGTTAACCTTGCCACTGAATATAAGTCGCTGACCCATTATACAAAAGGTACGCAGTCACCCCATAAAAGAGGCTCCTACTGCTTGTACGTACACGGTTTCAGGTTCTATTTCACTCCCCTCACAGGGGTTCTTTTCGCCTTTCCCTCACGGTACTGGTTCACTATCGGTCAGTCAGGAGTATTTAGCCTTGGAGGATGGTCCCCCCATATTCAGACAGGATATCACGTGTCCCGCCTTACTCGATTTCACCACAAATACGTTAACGGTTACGGGGCTATCACCCGGTATCGCGTGCCTTTCCAGACACTTCACCTGACGCATAAATGGCTTAAGGGCTAATCCGGTTTCGCTCGCCGCTACTACCAGAATCTCGGTTGATTTCTTTTCCTCGGGGTACTTAGATGTTTCAGTTCTCCCGGTTCGCCTCTTTAACCTATGTATTCAGTTAAAGATAACTGCTTATGCAGTTGGGTTTCCCCATTCGGACATCGTAGACTCAAGTGGCTCTTACTGCCTCATCTACGCTTATCGCAAGTTAGTACGTCCTTCATCGCCTCTGACTGCCAAGGCATCCACCGTGTACGCTTAGTCACTTAACCATACAACCCAAAAAAGTTTTGAGTTGATGAACAAGTCACCAAGGTTTGTCTGCATTTTTATACATGTTGCAGACTCGATATTGCCGGACTCAATTTTGAATACTTACTACTTAAAGTAAGCTTCCCAAGAACACTTGAATGTGTGTTGGTTATTTTCATAAAGAAAATAATTGAGAACTTTTACAAGTAATTTTCTATTTCATTGAAATAAAAGATTACTTTGTCAGCTTTCCAAATTGTTAAAGAGCAATGTGTTTTCTTACGAAAATCACCATTTTTAAGAACACTTAAGCAAATGTGCTTAAAGATGGTGGAGCTATGCGGGATCGAACCGCAGACCTCCTGCGTGCAAGGCAGGCGCTCTCCCAGCTGAGCTATAGCCCCATCTTGGTTAAAATTTTCAGAAACAAGGCCGTTATTGAGGACGTGTAGTTCGCTACACGACGAAATAACTAACGCAGTTACTGGAAATTTTGGTGGGTCTGAGTGGACTCGAACCACCGACCTCTCGCTTATCAGGCGAACGCTCTAACCACCTGAGCTACAGACCCACTAGGTGCTCTATTAAACCGTATCAATCTGTGTGAACACTCATCGCAATAATCTTATCGTTAAGGAGGTGATCCAGCGCCAGGTTCCCCTAGCGCTACCTTGTTACGACTTCACCCCAGTCATGAACCACAAAGTGGCAAGCGTCCCCCCGAAGGTTAAACTACCTGCTTCTTTTGCAGCCCACTCCCATGGTGTGACGGGCGGTGTGTACAAGGCCCGGGAACGTATTCACCGTAGCATTCTGATCTACGATTACTAGCGATTCCGACTTCATGGAGTCGAGTTGCAGACTCCAATCCGGACTACGACGCACTTTTTGGGATTCGCTCACTTTCGCAAGTTGGCCGCCCTCTGTATGCGCCATTGTAGCACGTGTGTAGCCCTACTCGTAAGGGCCATGATGACTTGACGTCGTCCCCACCTTCCTCCGGTTTATCACCGGCAGTCTCCCTGGAGTTCCCGACATGACTCGCTGGCAAACAAGGATAAGGGTTGCGCTCGTTGCGGGACTTAACCCAACATTTCACAACACGAGCTGACGACAGCCATGCAGCACCTGTCTCAGAGTTCCCGAAGGCACCAAAGCATCTCTGCTAAGTTCTCTGGATGTCAAGAGTAGGTAAGGTTCTTCGCGTTGCATCGAATTAAACCACATGCTCCACCGCTTGTGCGGGCCCCCGTCAATTCATTTGAGTTTTAATCTTGCGACCGTACTCCCCAGGCGGTCTACTTAACGCGTTAGCTCCGAAAGCCACGGCTCAAGGCCACAACCTCCAAGTAGACATCGTTTACGGCGTGGACTACCAGGGTATCTAATCCTGTTTGCTCCCCACGCTTTCGCATCTGAGTGTCAGTATCTGTCCAGGGGGCCGCCTTCGCCACTGGTATTCCTTCAGATCTCTACGCATTTCACCGCTACACCTGAAATTCTACCCCCCTCTACAGTACTCTAGCCTGCCAGTTTCAAATGCTATTCCGAGGTTAAGCCCCGGGCTTTCACATCTGACTTAACAGACCACCTGCATGCGCTTTACGCCCAGTAATTCCGATTAACGCTCGCACCCTCCGTATTACCGCGGCTGCTGGCACGGAGTTAGCCGGTGCTTCTTCTGCAGCTAACGTCAAATGATGAGACTATTAATCTCACCACCTTCCTCACTGCTGAAAGTACTTTACAACCCGAAGGCCTTCTTCATACACGCGGCATGGCTGCATCAGGCTTGCGCCCATTGTGCAATATTCCCCACTGCTGCCTCCCGTAGGAGTCTGGACCGTGTCTCAGTTCCAGTGTGGCTGATCATCCTCTCAGACCAGCTAGAGATCGTCGCCTTGGTGAGCTCTTACCTCACCAACTAGCTAATCTCACCTGGGCATATCCTGACGCGAGAGGCCCGAAGGTCCCCCTCTTTGAGCCGAAGCTATTATGCGGTATTAGCCATCGTTTCCAATGGTTATCCCCCACATCAGGGCAATTTCCCAGGCATTACTCACCCGTCCGCCGCTCGCCGCCCATAAGCGCCCCCGAAGGTTTGTTTATGTCACTGCCGCTCGACTTGCATGTGTTAGGCCTGCCGCCAGCGTTCAATCTGAGCCATGATCAAACTCTTCAATTAAAGTTTTTTGTGGCTCAATGAATACTGAATACATTACTAAGTAATGTTGAATTGACTGTGCCAAGACCCCTAATGTTTCCAAAAGACATCTTGATTGGTCACTCAGTTCATTGAAACCAATTGGAAACCGAAGTTTCTCATTTGATTATCATCAACGAGTGCCCACACAGATTGATAGGTTTAAATTGTTAAAGAGCTTGCTTTTCAAGAACTTTTCTCTCAAAGCGGAGGTGCATTCTAGCGATTTCGTTGTCAGTGTCAAACACTTTTTTCAACTTTCTCATTCGAGCGTCTTATCCTCTTACTGAACCGCTGAAGCCTTGTGGCGTCTGCCGTGTCAGTGAGGGCGCATTATAGGGAGTTCTTTTAAGTTGGCAAGCGGAAAATCGCTTTTTTTATCGAAAAAAAAAGCGTTCGAACAAAGTTTCAACAGAACGGATTTTATACCCATTTACCCTCACAAAAGAAACAATTTACCCACAGATTGCTGTGGATAACTACTCATTTCCTTCGAAGAAATAGGACACCCTTGCCCGTGGGTTTAGGTATTCACGAATTTTATCGGGCAGTTTATTCGGGAGGATGGCATTCACTATCTTTATATCCTTATCAGCTAAGTCAATTATTGGCGCTTGGTTTCTTGGTACTGAGGGATCATAAATAAGTACATTGGGAAATAGCAGGTTATTGGCATTAACAGAAATGACTAACCCTACCATCTCATTAGAGAGCTGGACGACAGTGCCAGGAGGGAAAACCCCCATAAACTTCACTAAGATACTTAGGTTCTCTGGATCATAAAGATGCTTACAGTTCTTAAACATATAAGAAAGAGCAATATAGGGTATCTTTTGTTCACTCGGAATATTGGGATGACATAGATTGTCGAAAGCATTCGCTACCGCAACAATTTGTGCTAGTTCATCAATCTCTGCTCCTTTTAGACCGTTAGGGTAACCAGAACCATCATTGAGTTCATGGTGTTGCTCAATCACTCTTTTCGTTGTTTCCGGAAAACTATCTATATTCGCAGCAAGCTCAAGTCCATACTTAGTGTGTAACTTTAAGTAGTTCAATTCTGGAGCGGTCAATTGCGTCTGTTTTCTAACGATAGCAGCTGGGACTCGGACTTTTCCCATATCATGAAATAATGCGGCGAAAGCTAACTGCTTTATCTTTTCTGGTGGGTACTCTTTTACCTTACCAATCATCATAGAAATGACGGCAACGTTTAATGAATGAAAATAGATATCCTCGAATTCACTTTTGCCATTCATTAAATGTAAAGTCACATTGTCTTCACTCAATAAAGTATCAACAATATCTTCGACCAAAACGCTAGCTTCATTAACAGCGTCAACTGGGCGACTACGTATTTTGTTCATCACAGCTCGCATACGCGACAATGAACGTTCAAACTCTTTTTCTACCGCACTAACTTTACGTCGATAAGCACTCAGTCTTTCTATTCGTTTTTGCTTTTCTTGCCAAAGTTTATCTGCTTCTTCGGCTAATATAGCTTCCTGCTCTACATCTTTTTCTTCATTTTCATTTTCTTCAGCTTTAGGCGGTAGCGGTTCAACATCACTTTGGTTTGTATTCAAAAATACGTGCTGGATCCCCAAATGACGAATCATAGTGATCTGATCTTGTGACTTTATTTTAAAGCTATTAAATAAAAAGGGATGATCATTCCACTTAACAGGTAGTCGAATATGTAAACCCGGTTGTAGTCGATCTACTGTTATTTTGATACTCGCCACATTTACTTTCCCAACTCAAACAACACTGCTGTAAGTCTAGGATAAGAAATGAAATATGGAGTAATGGGTTACGATAATTTATCTCTATAGATCACTTTATAAATTATTCAGAGTGAGAAGGAATACAAGCTCAAAGCGACATACTAGATGAGTAACGTTTTATTCTCTATGGAGTTAGCAGTAAAAAAGCCGCTATAAATAGCAGCTTCTTTTATAATTTGGTACCACTGGGAGGACTGATTGGACAGGCATTCCTGCCGCCACACCGAAGGCAACGTTCTATTCGCTCCAGATTTTAGGCGTAAAAAAAGCCGCTATAAATAGCAGCTTCTTTTATAATTTGGTACCACTGGGCGGACTGATTGGACAGGCATTCCTGCCGCCACACCGAAGGCAACGCTCTATTCGATACAGATTTTAGGCGTAAAAAAAGCCGCTATAAATAGCAGCTTCTTCTAATTTGGTACCACTGGGCGGACTGATTGGACAGGCACTCCTGCCGCCACACCGAAGGCAACGTTCTATTCGCTCCAGATTTTGGGCGTAAAAAGCCGCTATAAATAGCAGCTTCTTCTAATTTGGTACCACTGGGCGAACTGATTGGACAGGCACTCCTGCCGCCACACCGAAGGCAACGTTCTATTCGCTCCAGATTTTGGGCGTAAAAAGCCGCTATAAATAGCAGCTTCTTCTAATTTGATACCACTAGGCGGACTGATTGGACAGGCATTCCTGCCGCCACACCGAAGGCAACGCTCTATTCGATACAGATTTTAGGCGTAAAAAAAGCCGCTATAAATAGCAGCTTCTTCTAATTTGGTACCACTGGGCGGACTTGAACCGCCACGCCCGAAGGCAACGGATTTTGAATCCGTCATGTCTACCAATTCCATCACAGTGGCATCAGTGAAAAGGATAACTCCCTTTCGAATGGTTGGCATTATAACTAAGAAACTGACGGGTGCAATAGTAATTTTCTGATTTACTTACCGTTTGACGATATTTTCACCAAAGCGATTCTTTTTCTTACTTTTTGGCGATCTATCCCCCATTTATTTAAGCGCTCCCATTCAACATTTTCCATAATCGCCTTACTATAGATGAACAAAACTATAAACAATACCTCCCCATTCATGAGTCAGGTTGTATGACTTTCACATTAACTTCATCAGTACGTCATACACTACACTTTAAATATCAATCGGATATCGGCTTTTATATATGCTTAAACTTTCTGTTGTATTACCTGCCAAAAATGAACAAGGCAATATAGGACGCTTAATCGAAGAAATTCATACCGCACTCGTCAATCATCACTCTTTTGAAGTTGTGCTTACCGATGACGGGAGCACCGACAATACAGCTCAAGAAGCGATCGAAACAGCTGCACGCCTCAATTGCGCATTAACTCTTTTACATCACCCCAAAAGTTGTGGGCAGAGTACTGCCGTCCATTCAGCTGTAAGACATGCTAAAGGCGAATGGATTGCAACGCTTGACGCTGACGGTCAAAACGACCCAGCTGATCTATTAGCAATGCTAGATAAAGCCTCATCTCTTCATAGTGAACATTTTTGTATCGCTGGGTATCGCAATAAGCGTAAAGATACTGCTTGGGTGCACTTTCAATCACGTGTGGCGAATGCTGTACGCCAATTTTTTTTAAGAGACGGTGTTCCTGATTCAGGATGTGGTCTTAAAGTATTTCCTCGTAACACCTTCTTGCTACTTCCTTATTTTGACCATATGCACCGTTTTTTGCCTGCGTTGATAAGAAGAATGAATGGAGAAATTATCGTTCACCCAGTCAACCACAGAGAAAGAACCGTAGGTGAATCCAAATATAATGTTTGGAACCGACTATGGGTCGGCATTGCCGATATGATTGGCGTAATGTGGCTGCGTAAACGAACAAAGTGGCCAACCATTGAAGTAAAGCACAGTAGTCACAGCGAACAACAGAATGAAGATATTTAAAATTCTCTTTTTATTGCTTTTATGTATCGCTGTTTACGCAGCTTCAGATAGTGATATCTGGCAACATATAGCGGATAAAAACTGGATTGCCAATTATGTTCATCAAACTGGTTTTTCTGGATTAATACTTCTCTTGTCTTTCGGGGCAGTATTTACTGCTTGTGGCGGTCCAAGGCAGCTCATTGCGTTTACGTTTGGTTTCGCATTCGGCAGTGTATCAGGCACCTTACTTTGCCTATTGAGCACTCTTGCTGGAGCTGTATGCACCTATACTTTGGCCTCTTGGGTGTTTAGACAAGTATTGATCAAGAAAATGGGAAGGCGTTATGAAAAGTTCAAACGCTTTATAGAAGTTCAACCATTCACAAAAGTGTTACTCCTTAGAACCTTCCCTATTGGGAGTAATTTGTTTACCAATTTACTTTCAGGGGTAACGGGTATTCGACTTTTATCATTTATGCTTGCTTCATTACTTGGATATTTTCCGCAAACTTTTATCTTTGCTCTCGCTGGTTCTGGGGTCGGTTCCGCCTCTGAATGGCAATTAATTGTGAGTATTTTATTAGGTATTGTCAGTATGTTATTAACACACCGTCTATATCGAAATTATAAACAATCGACAAAATCTTCCGATCGTTTAGGAGACCACTCCAATGTTTAAATCCTTATCGGACCGTTTCTATAGCGACGACTATCATAAAGTCCTTTCTCTGCTACTCATTTTGGCCTTTATTATTATTGCAATGGGGATCGGGCTCAGAGGACCTTGGCCTGCAGATGAACCTCGTTTTGCTGAAGCGGCCAAAGAAATGGTTGTGTCGGGCAATTGGTTTTTTCCGCTTCGAGGGGGGGAACTCTACCCCGATAAACCGCCTATTTTTATGTGGGCGATTGCTTTTTTTTACTGGCTAACCAAAAGTATTTATTGGTCGTTCCTTATTCCCAATGCTTTAGCTGGATTACTCACCCTAGTATGTGTTTACGACATTGCAGCAAAACTATGGAATGTTCGAGTTGCCCGTAATGCGTTTTTATTACTACTGACGATCCCACAATTTGTCTTGCAAGCGAAAAGTGCTCAAATCGATGCCATGGTTACTTGCTGGATCACAGTGGCCATGTATGGTTTTATCCGCCACTACTTTATCAAACAAAGTTGGTTTTGGTACGGCATTAGTTGGGCATTCATGGGGCTGGGTATCATCACGAAAGGAGTCGGTTTCTTACCTATCTTCTTTTTAATCCCTGCACTCACTTACAGTATTCGCGGTGGTCAAACTTCGGCAAAACGAGCTGTTGGAGAAATTCTATTCGGCATCATCTGTATGCTATTAGTGCTATCTGCTTGGTTTTTTCCCATGCTTCATTGGGTTGAAGTCAGCCATAACCCTGATTACATAGCTTACCGCGACAATATTTTGTTTAAACAAACGGCAGAGCGTTATGCAGATTCATGGACACATCTAAAACCTTGGTATCACTTCATTCTTGAAGTCATTCCGGGCTTTTGGTTTCCTATGTCCCTTTTCCTATTTAGTAAAAGTTTCTGGAAGAAATACCATGATGATAAGGTCGTTCGCTCACTGCTCATTTGGGTAGTACTGGTCGTCTTTTTCTTTAGTATGAGTCCAGGTAAGCGTGGAGTTTATATTTTACCAGCCGTGCCAATGCTCGCCCTTTGTTTCTCACAATGGATTAGCGAACAATCTGTTGAACGTTGGATACAACGATTGATCAAAGGCGTGTGTTGGATTTTTAATCTGGCTTTCTTTGTTATTGCCATTTTGCTTCTTAACCACAACAAAGGGCTGATAAAAAATCTTGGTGACAACCCTAACATTACTGGATTCGCAATATTCTTTATTGCGGCAGGTGTGATTTGGTTTGCCATCAATTGGTTCATGCATCACAAGCAAGCTATCTGTCAGTTCGGTGCTTTAATGGCTGCAACTTGGATATTATACAGCTCTTGGGGATACGTACTTTTGGATCCCATCCGAACCCCTGCTAAAGACGTAATGGAAAATGCCGCCAAAGCCATCGGCCCTAATGGCCAGCTTGCCATCGTTAATTACCGTGAGCAATTCTTGTTGTACTCACCCGTAGAATTAACTCAGTTTAGCTATTTAGCTTCAGTAGAAGATCAATATCGAAATGCATGGCGTTGGATTCAGGAGCATCCTAATCGCTATGTCATAGGTAGAGATAATGAAGGTCTTGTTTGCTTTGATGCCGACAAAGCCAAATACATTGGTGAAGCTCACCGCCGTGATTGGTATCTATTTGATCGAGATAGTATTCTACCGAACTGTGATGAACCGACCAAAGTAAAACGATATGTGATGCCTTTTGCA
The DNA here is from genome assembly GCF_015686695.1 of Vibrio nitrifigilis. NCBI lineage: Bacteria > Pseudomonadati > Pseudomonadota > Gammaproteobacteria > Vibrionales > Vibrionaceae > Vibrio > Vibrio nitrifigilis. The sequence goes on from NZ_JADPMR010000003.1 coordinate 97,166, forward strand.
AAACATGCCGTCACTGACTAATTATCCAGATCAAAAAATAACTAACCCCAGCCAAAGCTGGGGTTAGTTTTATCAATCATGCAATGAATGATTTATGCGCTTTCTTTATAACGATGAGCCATATTGTTAGCTGCAATCATAGCATTATATAACTCATCTTCTGACACAGGTTTTTGCATATTGCCCATGGTGTCATCTTTATCACAGGCGATAGCTGCAACTTTACGCCATTCCGCTTCAACGAATTTAGTTAACCCCATATCTTCGAGAGTTAAAGGCAAACCGACTGTTTTCACAATTCGAACCACTTCATCAATTTCAGCTTTAGGGGCATTTTCTAACACGAGTTGAGTCAGCAGGCCAAACACCACTTTCTCACCATGTTGAGCCTTGTGTAAATCTGGTACCGCAGACATCCCATTATTCACCGCATGCGCAGCTGCTAAACCACCCGCTTCAGCACCAACACCACTTAAGTAAATTGTCGCTTCAATAGTTTGTTCCAAAGCTGGAGTCGTGATTTTGTTTTTCAACGCATCCATTGCCGCTTCGACATTTTCACTTAACAGCTCATAACATAATTTGGCTAAGCCAAGACCTGTTCGTGATGGTTTTTTCAATACTAGATTGACACCATCGCAAGCATAACAACTGCGAGCTTCAAAATAAGTGGCTAACGCATCCCCCACTCCCGCAGTAAAGAAGCGAGCTGGAGCCCCCGCAATAATATTTGTATCGGCAATAACCGCATCAGGGTTTTGCGGTAAGAATAGATAATGGTCAAACTCACCATTGTTTTTATAGATAACCGCGAGAGCTGTACAAGGAGCATCCGTGGATGCGATGGTTGGGTATAAAATAACGGGTAGCTTTTGTTGATAACCTACCGCTTTGGCGCAGTCTAAGGTTTTACCACCACCGATACCAACAATCACATTGGCATGGGTATCGATAGCGAGCTTTTCATTACGATTAATTTCTTCTTGGGTACATTCGTAATTAAATTTTTCTGCAGTTGCAGTCAGTGCGCTATCTTTTTCTATCGCAGCAATAGCGTCTTCTTTTACTTTCGGCAGAATAAATTCATCACAAATGATATAGGCGTTGTTACCAAAGTCTTTAATATAGTCAGGAAGTTGAGCAAGTAATCCTGCCCCTATATAGAATTTTTTAGGGGATGTTACTGTGCGTGGTGTGATATTCACGACTTACTCCTTTGTTTTTATAAAAGCACATGCATATTTTAACAAAGGTATATTCTGAATTTTTGAAGTCAGGCACGTAAATCACGTTTATATTTCCAAGTAACCTCAAGATACAGCGTTCAGAGCTTCATCAACGAGCCTAGGTCAAGCTCAATAACGGCAGGAATGGTCATTCCCTTTGAACGTGATTGGGCGATGAAACAGCATCTTGAGGTTACTTAGGTGTAGTCATTTTATTAAAAAGAAAAAGGAAGCCGACGCTTCCTTTTTCTCATAATGACATCTACGAACTAAGCTTTTCGTCTCATCAACACTACCGCAACCATTAAGAAAACTAAGCTAGGGGCAACAGCACCGATAACCGGAGGAAACCCGTACACTAAACTTAACGGGCCGAAAAACTCTGAAGAGATATAGAAAGTAAACCCAGCGATAACACCAGATAAAATTCTCGCCCCCATCGTCACAGAGCGTAATGGACCAAAGATAAATGACAACGCCATCAACATCATAACTGCAATAGAAAATGGCTGAGTCACTTTACGCCAAAACGCTAAATCGTAACGAGATGCATCTTGCTCAGATGCTTTGAGATAATGTACATAACTATACAAACCGCTGAGCGACAGTTCTTCTGGTTTAACCGTCACTACCTGTAATTTATCTGGCTCTAACGAAGTATGCCATGGGTATTCAGGTACTGTTTTTTTCGAGATAACTACCTTGTCACGCATATCAGTTAAGGTGGCATTTTTCATTAACCAATGTTTGCCTTTGACGTAATCGACCTCTTTGGCAAAAATCACTTCCGTTAATTTTTTATCATCATTAAAACGCCACATATTCACACCATATAATTTATCGTCATTAATCTTAGTAATGAAAATAAAATCATTGGCATCTCTAGCCCAAACCCCTGTTTGTACTGATAGAATTTTACCGCCAGACGTTTCAAATGCGCGCATATCTCGAGCCAATTTTTGAGCTTGAGGAGCCCCCCATTCCCCCAACAGCGTAATGATGATCATCAAAGGCACTGCCGTTTTAAGTACAGAGACACCAATTTGCAGTTTGGAATAACCCGCGGCTTGCATAACGACTAATTCAGAGCTGGAAGCCAACATCCCCAAACCAATCAATGCTCCGAGTAAAGCAGCCATTGGAAAGAACATTTCGATGTCACGCGGGATACTCAAAATCACAAAATATAGAGCACCGAGTAAGTCATACGTCCCCTTGCCGACTTTGCGCAATTGATCAACGTATTTGATAATTCCAGACAGCCCGACAAAGGTCATCAAAACCATCATGGATGTTGAAATGATAGTTCGGCCTATATAAACATCTAAAATTTTAAACACGACTTACGCTACCTTTTTCTTTTGTCGGAGTTTATCTTTGAACTTTCTCACTGCAAGACTATCTAGTGAGTTCACGATCAATGCTGCAACCAATAAGCCAGCATTAATTGGCCACATTCCCACAATTGCAGGTATCGCGCCATCTTCTAACGCTGACTTCGTGGCACTAATCGCAAGGAAATACACCAGATAAATAAAGATTGCCGGCCCCATTTTCGCAAAACGACCTTGGCGAGGGTTAACTGCCGATAAAGGGACGACAAGCATGGTTAAAATGGGAATACACACCACCAGCGAAATACGCCATTGCAGTTCAGCCTGTGCTTTTGGATTGGAGTCATGGAGCAACTGCATGGTTGGAATTGCTTCCCAATCGCGATCCTCATGTTTCACTTCTCGTTGACCAATTAAACCTTGGTATTGATCAAACGTAGTAATCATGTAGTTCAGTTGTGTCGGAACCCCTTCATAACGAGTCCCGTTATACATGTTGATTACTTGGCGACCATCACTTAACTCTTTTACTTCACCTGAATCTGAGAACATCACGCTCGGTAAAATAGAGTCGCGTGGAGCAAGCTGTGCCACAAAGACATTGGATAATTTCTTATTATCAATGTCGTCGATAAATACGACAGATGAACCATCAGGTGAACGTTGGAATTGCCCTTTCTGTAGCAAATCGACGCTGTTTTCTGAAGAGAGTTGCTCCATCAATTGCGCAACTTTGTCTTGGCACCATGGAGAAAGCCACCATGAGTTAAACGCAGCAGCTGTCGATGTAATTAATGCTAACGACAAAGCAGCACGGATCAGAAATTTGTTACCGATCCCGGTCGCGTTCATGACGGTAATTTCACTTTCCGCATATAAACGACCGAAGGTCAGCAAAATACCTATGTACAAGCTCAATGGAAGCATTAAAAGCCCCATCGATGGCATATTCAAACCCACGATCGATAAAATCATTCGTGCAGGAATTTCACCATCTGAAGCATCAGCCAAAACTCGAATAAACTTCTGGCTCAGAAACACTAAAAAGAGCACAAAAAAGATGGCAAATTGACTCTTTAGTGTCTCGCGGATCAAATATCGGACAATAATCACGCTGAAATTACCTATACAAAACTTGTTTTTTTGGTTGAATCACTATAATTTCTCGTTGAACCTTTTATTTTTGAAATTTTCACTATTTGTTAGCACTCCATATTTAAAGGTAGTTCCCTATAGGGATTCAACAAGTAAGAGTGCATTATCCAACATTTAGTTCTATTTGTCTTTAGGATGTAGGAGTACGCATGGAGTTCAGTGTAAAAAGTGGCAGCCCGGAGAAACAACGTAGCGCTTGTATCGTTGTGGGTGTATTCGAACCACGTCGCCTTTCTCCAGTTGCAGAACAACTTGATAAAATCAGTGATGGTTACCTGAGTTCATTGCTTCGTCGCGGTGATTTAGAAGGTAAGCCAGGTCAGATGCTACTGCTGCATCAAGTTCCAGGTGTTCTGTCCGAACGCGTTTTACTCGTAGGTTGTGGTAAAGAGCGCGAACTGGGTGAGCGTCAATATAAAGAAATCATTCAAAAAACCATCAGCACCCTTAACGAAACGGGTTCAATGGAAGCCGTCTGCTTCCTAACGGAACTGCACGTTAAAGGTCGTGATACCTATTGGAAAGTACGCCAAGCAGTTGAAGCGACCAAAGATGGTTTATATACCTTCGATCAATTTAAAACGGTTAAACCAGAAACCCGTCGTCCGCTACGTAAACTCGTATTCAATGTGCCGACTCGCCGTGAATTAAACCTCGGTGAAAAAGCCATATCTCACGGTCTGGCGATCGCTTCTGGTGTTAAATCGTGTAAAGATCTTGGCAATATGCCACCAAACGTAGCCAACCCGGCTTATCTTGCTTCGCAGGCTCGCCGTCTTGCTGATGATTACGAAACGATCACCACGAAGATCATTGGCGAAGCTGAAATGGATAAACTGGGGATGTATTCTTACCTAGCTGTCGGTCGTGGTTCAAAAAATGAATCTATGATGTCAGTGATCGAATACAAAGGTAATCCTGATAAGGATGCCAAACCTATTGTACTGGTTGGTAAAGGCCTAACTTTCGATTCAGGCGGTATTTCTATTAAACCTGGCGCTGCTATGGATGAAATGAAATATGACATGTGTGGTGCAGCCTCAGTCTTTGGCGCGATGAAAGCGCTGGCACAAATGAATCTACCCATCAACGTTATTGGTGTGCTTGCAGGTTGTGAGAACATGCCAGGCAGCAACGCCTATCGTCCGGGTGACATATTAACCACTATGTCAGGTCAAACCGTTGAAGTACTAAACACTGATGCTGAAGGTCGTTTAGTATTGTGTGATGCGCTAACTTACGTTGAGCGTTATGAACCTGATTGTGTCGTTGATGTAGCCACTCTAACGGGTGCGTGCGTGATGGCACTGGGCCATCACTTAAGTGGTGTAATGAGTAACCATAACCCATTAGCACACGAGATCATTAGTGCATCAGAACAGGCAAGTGACCGTGCATGGCGCTTACCAATTACGGATGAATACCAAGAACAGCTCAAGAGTCCATTTGCGGACATGGCTAATATTGGTGGCCGCCCAGCGGGTGCTATCACCGCAGGCTGTTTCTTATCAAAATTTGCTAAGAAATATAACTGGGCACACATTGACATTGCGGGTACCGCATGGAAATCTGGTGCAGCTAAAGGCTCAACGGGACGTCCCGTCTCTTTACTTGTCCAATTCCTACTTAACCGTAGTGGCCAAGAAAACGAAGAGTAACAACGTTTTATAAAGGGCCGTCAGGCCCTTTTTTGTATCGTTCTTTTAAGGTATTCCCAATGGCAATGGCGACGTTTTACATCGTACAACAAGATACTCCTCAAGCCGAGCAACTAGGCTTTGAAGACTACGTGCTGTTTCTGACGCGTCATTTTGCTCATCAAGGGGCCAAAGTGTACCTACAATGCCACGATAAAGACCAAGCAGAACATTATGCAGAGAGATTTTGGCAAACCGAACCACATGATTTTATTGCACATAATTTAGTGGGGGAAGGCCCGAAATATGGCACTCATATTGAAATTGGTCATCAAAAAGTAAAGCCGTCTTACCATCGCCAACTCATAATAAATTTGGCTGATAATCAGACAACCTTTGCGCAGAACTTCGCTGAAGTGATAGACTTCGTCCCTTGTGAAGAAAATGCCAAACAACGGGCTCGTGAACGATATAAACTCTATCGACAAGCAGGATACCAACTGCAGACTATCGAGATCCAATATCCGTAGCAGTTCATCCTTATAGTTAAGCTCTCTTCACCAGAGAACTCACTTATAAAGATTAACTGATTAACCATTAAAGTATCCATTTAAGAGCACTATGGAAAAGACATATAACCCAACATCTATCGAACAAGATCTGTATAAGACTTGGGAAGAACAAGGCTACTTTAAGCCTCACGGTGACACCTCAAAACCTGCTTACAGCATCGTCATTCCGCCACCGAATGTCACTGGTAGCCTGCATATGGGTCACGCATTCCAAGACACCATTATGGATACTCTGATTCGTTGTCAGCGTATGAAAGGCAACAACACTTTGTGGCAAGTCGGTACAGACCATGCTGGTATCGCAACTCAAATGGTTGTGGAACGTAAAATTGCCGCAGAAGAAGAGAAAACCAAGCACGACTACGGTCGCGAAGCATTCATCGACAAAATTTGGGAATGGAAAGGCGAATCCGGTGGTAACATCACTCGCCAGCTTCGTCGTCTAGGTGCTTCTGTTGACTGGGATCGTGAACGCTTCACTATGGATGAAGGCTTCTCTAATGCGGTACAAGAAGTGTTTGTACGCCTATTTAAAGAAGACCTTATCTACCGTGGTAAACGCCTCGTTAACTGGGATCCAAAACTGCACACTGCGATTTCTGATCTTGAAGTTGAAAACAAAGACAAAAAAGGTCACATGTGGCACTTCCGCTACCCTCTTGCTGATGGGGCAAAAACTGCGGAAGGTAAAGACTACATCGTCGTTGCAACAACTCGTCCAGAAACCATGCTTGGGGATACTGGTGTTGCTGTTAACCCAGAAGATCCACGTTACAAAGATCTCATTGGTAAAGAAATCTTACTTCCTATCGTTGATCGTCGCATCCCAATCGTAGGTGACGAACACGCCGATATGGAAAAAGGCACAGGCTGTGTAAAAATCACACCAGCTCATGACTTTAACGACTACGAAGTGGGTAAACGTCATAATCTGCCAATGATCAATATCTTCACTTTAGATGCGAACGTACGTGACGCTGCTGAAGTGTTCACTGCTAAAGGTGAAGCAAGTGATGCTTACTCGACTGAGATCCCTGAGCGTTATCAAGGTGTTGAACGTTTTGCTGCACGTAAAGCGATTGTCGCTGAGTTCGAACAGCTTGGTCTTCTGGTTGAAATTAAAGATCATGACCTAACGATCCCTTACGGCGATCGTGGCGGTGTGGTTATTGAACCAATGCTGACTGACCAATGGTATGTTCGCACTGCTCCTCTCGCAGAACCAGCGATCAAAGCCGTTGAAGATGGTGACATCCAATTTGTACCACAACAATACGAGAACATGTACTTCTCTTGGATGCGCGACATTCAAGATTGGTGTATCTCTCGTCAGCTATGGTGGGGTCACCGTATCCCTGCATGGTATGACGACCAAGGAAACGTGTACGTTGGTCGTAACGTAGAAGAAGTTCGTCAAGAGAATAACATCGCTGCAGATGTTGCTCTGCGTCAAGATGATGATGTACTTGATACTTGGTTCTCTTCAGCACTATGGACTTTCGGTACTCAAGGTTGGCCAGAACAAACGCCAGATCTTACCACCTTCCATCCAACGGAAGTGCTAGTAACCGGTTTCGATATTATCTTCTTCTGGGTTGCTCGCATGATCATGATGACCATGCACTTCATCAAAGATGAAAACGACAAACCACAAGTACCTTTCAAAACCGTTTACGTAACTGGTTTAATCCGTGACGAAAACGGCGACAAAATGTCGAAATCGAAAGGTAACGTACTTGACCCAATCGACATGATTGACGGTATCGATCTTGAGTCTCTAGTGACTAAGCGTACTGGCAACATGATGCAGCCTCAATTGGCAGCGAAGATTGAGAAAAATACTCGTAAGACGTTTGAAAACGGTATTGAACCATACGGTACAGATGCGCTGCGCTTTACCCTTGCAGCAATGGCATCGACAGGTCGTGATATCAACTGGGATATGAAGCGCCTAGAAGGTTACCGTAACTTCTGTAACAAGCTGTGGAACGCCAGCCGTTACGTATTGATGAATACTCAAGAGCAAGATTGTGGCTTTGCTGCAGGCGCTGAGCTTGAGTACTCACTAGCAGACAAATGGATCGAATCTCAATTTGAATTGGCTGCAAAAGCATTCAATGAGCATATCGATAACTACCGTCTTGATATGGCAGCGAACACGCTGTACGAATTTATTTGGAACCAATTCTGTGACTGGTACCTAGAGCTAACTAAACCGGTTCTATGGAAAGGTACAGAAGCTCAGCAACGCGCAACTCGTCGTACACTGATTACCGTTCTAGAGAAAACGCTTCGCCTAGCGCACCCAGTGATTCCATACATCACTGAAACCATTTGGCAAAGTGTAAAACCTCTTGTTGAAGGCGTATCTGGTGAAACCATCATGCTTCAAGCGCTACCACAGTACAACGAAGCAAACTTCCACCAAGAAGCGCTAGACGATATTGAATGGGTTAAATCATTCATCACTAGTATTCGTAACCTACGTGCAGAATACGACATTAACCCTGGTAAACCGCTAGAAGTGATGTTGAAAGCAGCTAACGACGTAGATGTAAACCGCCTAGAAACGTGCACACAAGTTCTAGTGTCTCTTGCGAAACTAGAAAGCGTACGCGTGATTGCTGATAATGAAACATTACCAGCATGTGCAACAGCGCTAGTTGGAAAATCAGAGCTGCTTATCCCGATGGCTGGACTGATTGACAAAGACGCTGAGCTGGATCGTCTAGCAAAAGAAATTGCTAAGACTCAAGGTGAAATCAAACGTATCGAAGGTAAACTAGGTAACGAAGGTTTCGTTGCAAAAGCACCTGAAGCGGTTGTAGCAAAAGAGCGTGAAAAACTGCAAGGCTACAAAGATACCTTGGCAAAACTTGAAGAACAGAAAGTGACTATCGCAGCACTGTAATCTTCTTGTTTAGAAATGAAAAAAGGCAGCTTCGGCTGCCTTTTTTAAATTGTCTAGCTCTTGAGGTGAATTAATCGGTAATTAGATAACGCGATTCTGTTCATGTCCTGAGAAATAACCATCAATATTATCGATTAAAATACCAACAAGCTTGGTGATAGCGGAATCACTGCCCCATGCCACATGAGGCGTCAATAATAGATTAGGTAACTGCGCATTCGCTATGAGCGGATTACCCTCATCCGCAGGTTCTTGACTAAAGACATCCACCCCAGCTCCAGCAATATATCCCTGTTCTAGTGCCTCAACAAGAGCACTCTCATCCACTAGCCCACCACGCCCGGTATTGATTAAAATGGCACTGGACTTCATCTGCGTGAATTCATCTCTACCAATCAAATTACGCGTCTGCTCCGTTAACGGGCAATGTAGGGTAAGAATATCAGCTTGCTGAAGAACATCCTGAAATGGCATGTAGCCAGAACGACATGTTGACGAATCTTTATGTTCAGCAAAGATAACCTTCATCCCCAATGCTTTAGCAAGCTGAGCCATGGCTTGTCCTAGCACGCCGCCACCAATAATACCTAGTGTTGAGCCTGCAATATCACCAATGGGGTGAGTGAAGAAACAAAACTGCTTATTACGTTGCCACTCGCCAGCCTCAATATCTTGATGGTACCCTTTCAGGTTACGCCTCAAAGCAAACATCATCGCAACAACATGTTCAGGAACACACTGAGTCGCATAACCTTGAATATTGGTTACAGCGATACCTTGAGCAGCACAATAGTCGAGATCGACATTATTTACTCCCGTCGCACACACCGCGATTAATTTGAGATCTGGGAGTTGGGACAAGATATCGGCATTAAGAACCACTTTATTGGAAATTAAGACCTGTGCACCTAGGCTGCGCTCTAAGGTTAATTCTGGACTCGTAAAATCATATTCTCGCCAAATATGATCCATTTTTAGTTGAGGGAGAATAATCTGCTCTGGAATCGTCGCTCTATCTAAAAAAACCACGGTAGGTTGTGACATCAATAGCTCCTTGCTTATTCACTCCCCACCGATTGTCATTCATTACGGGCGAGGGAGCGTTTTATAATCGGGTAATTGTCTCTCAGCATCAAAATGCTCGAAGATTTCTTCTCGTGCCTCTGGATAGAAATCACATGGAACGAATATGGAACGCAACCAATGACTGTGTGGATGGTAAAAACTCAGCTCTGCAGCATGTAATTCCAGCCGATGGGTAAAATCGATCGCTTCTTGGTGGGCGTAAAACTCATCACCAACAATAGGATGGCCGATCGCCAGCATGTGGACACGCAGTTGATGAGAACGTCCTGTTACCGGCAATAGACGTACGACAGAGGTTTGCGCTTCTTTTTTTACTACTTGGTAAATCGTCTTAGACGGTTTACCGTCTTCAAAACATACTTTTTGTTTTGGTCGATTAGGCCAATCACAAATCAAAGGGAGGTCGATCTCTCCTTCATCTTGTTCAGGATGTCCCCAAACGCGCGCATAGTAGATTTTATGAGTCAGACGATACTGAAACTGCTTCTTCAATGCAGATTCAGAATGTTTATCTTTGGCAAAGACCATTAATCCTGACGTAGACATGTCCAACCGATGTACCACTTGAATCTCTGGATACTCAGCCACTAATCGACTCCACATACTGTCATAGTGTTCTTCTAATCGACCAGGTACAGACAATAACCCCGATGGCTTGTTTACTGCAAGAATGTACTTATCTTCGTATACCACATCAATCCAAGGATCGGTCGGTGGATGATACTCAGTCATAGCCATGGCTGTTTACTCTTATTACAGGTTAAGGAAATAAAAACGCCGCATTATATACTTATCTACCTGACCAATACACTAGGTAACCCTCGCCTTATTAGCGCTATTTCAACACCAGAGAATCCCCCAACCTCAAACATCTCCCACCGTGAAAGCATCCCCACCACTGTAAAATATAATTTACAATCATCATATAAAACCTCGCATAAAAGGTTACCAACTCAACTTAAGCCTTCCATACCAGTGTGAAACGGCTCGAAAAAGTAGTTTATAACACCAAATATAGATATTTTTTAACATTAAATACTAATAAAAAATTTATTTTAGCCCAAGTGTACATATTGATTGACACTTTAGCTGAATATGTTTCAATCGTTCGCATCAAGATAGAAAAGAAGCTCTTTCAAAAGCTCTTGAGTCATGCAAAGAATGTAAAGGAATCCACATGGAGAATGCTGTTCCATACTCCACGCAAAAGCGCGGGGCTATTGCCAAAACTGTTCAATCTTTAGGGCCTGGTATTATGATGGCAGCCGCGGCTGTTGGGGGCTCACACCTTGTTGCCTCAACCAAAGCTGGTGCTATTTATGGTTGGCAACTTGCCATTCTTATCTTGCTGGTAAACCTATTTAAATATCCATTTTTCCGTGCTGGCGTTCAATTCACGATGGGCACCAACAAAAGTTTGGTTGAAGGGTACGCCAATATGGGTCGTCCATATTTATGGCTATTTTTCGTATTAAGTGCAGTGTCCGCTGTCGTTAACACAGCAGCATTACTGCTATTTACTGCCAGCTTGTTGAGCTACTTCATCCCTTTTCAGCTTTCCATGGGCACACTCAGCATCATTATTTTGATCACCTGCTTAGTCATTCTATTTGCAGGCCATTACAAGGCGCTTGATGCACTCTCAAAAATCATCATGGCGGTATTAACTATCAGTACCTTACTGGCACTAGTCTGTGCGGTAGGTAGTCCAGAACCGGCTCATGTTGTTACGGATACACCATCACCGTGGACAATGGCGGCAATCGGATTCTTAGTCGTGACAATGGGATGGATGCCAGCCCCAATTGAAGTAACGAGTATTACTTCGATGTGGTTAAAAAACCAATCTAAAGAAACCGAGGTGACCCCAAAATCCGCATTGTTTGATTTTAACGTCGGCTACATTAGTACTGCGTTACTGGCCCTAGTCTTTTTAGCCCTCGGAGCCATCGTATTACACGGAAATGGAGTGCCGTTAGCGAAATCGGGGGTTGGTTTTACCCACCAGTTAGTTGGCCTATATGCATCAACCATTGGTGAATGGTCACGCTACTTAATCGCTGTTATCGCATTTTTCTGTATCTTCGGTAGCACCATTACTGTTATTGATGGTTACTCCCGTGTTCTCAACGAATCACAACGATTGCTAACAAAAAAAGAAACGTCTTCTCAGAAAGCATTCCAAGGTTGGATGCTACTCGTGTCAGTACTTGCTGTCGCCATCGTATTGTTCTTCACGTCAGCACTACTACCAATGCTTAATTTCGCAATGATTTTAGCATTCATGACAACGCCAATCTTTGCTCTGTTGAACTACATTTTAGTGACTCGAACAGAGTTACCAAAAGCGCTCGCAGTCGGACCTAAATTAAAATCACTTTCTATACTGGGTCTGGTCTATCTATTTGGTTTTCTTGCCGTGTTTATTTGGTGGAAGTGGTTCCTATAAACCCTCAAAAAATAACAACCAACAAAAAAGGCCTTCGCTTAAAAACGAAGGCCTTTCTTTTATCATCACTTAAAGATTAATTATGCGAAACCACAATCAAACGGAGTGAATCTAATTGGTATTGAGCACGTGCAATAAAACCTGTTAACTCATTAATTTGCTCTTGCAATGCAGACACTTCTTCATCACGAATATTAGGATTAACCGCTTTCAATGCGACCATGCGCTCCAATTCACCGCGAAGTTGTGATTCCATTTCTTGTTGAGCTTGTTCACGAATTGCACCAATTTGAGCTTCAACTACTGGCGTACCACACTCAATCAAATCGTGAACTTGTGTTTGAACAGAAGACACTAGTTTACTTGCTAAATGACGATTCACTGGGCTCAATTGTCGATTGAAACCTTCAAACTCCACTTGAGATGACAAGTTATTACCTTTGCCATCCAATAGCACACGAATTGGTGTTGGTGGTAAGAATCGACCGATACCACTGCGTTTTGGTGCTTGAGCATCAACCACATACATTAACTCGAGCAAGATAGTACCAACAGGTAATGCTTTGTTTTTCAAGAGCGATACTGCAGATGTACCCACCCCTTCACTCATAAGCAGATCAATACCACCTAAGATCATTGGGTGTTCCCAGCTAATTAGCTGCACATCTTCACGAGCAAGCGCAGTTTCACGATCAAATGTCACCGTTGCTCCCTCGGTTGGTAACCCAGGATAACTCGATACCATCATGTGCTCTGTTGGATGCAGCACAATCGCGTTATCGCCACGATCATCTTGGTTAATTCCTACGGTATCAAACAGGCTAATCGCAAACGTGACTAGGTTAGTATCACCATCGGTTTGAGCAATTTGCTGAGCGATACGTTGCGCTTTTTCACCGCCATTAGAGTGCATTTCTAATAGACGATCACGACCTTGCTCCATCGCAGCTTTCAAGCCTTGATTCATTTCAGCGGATTGCTCAATGATTTCATCAAGCCCATCTGTACTTACCGCAGCCAATAACTCAATTAATTGCTCGCTGAACTTATCATAAACCATACGTCCGGTAGGACAGGTTTCAGAAAAGGCATTCAGCCCCTCATCAAACCAGCGCGCTAAAATTTCTTGCGCAGTGCCTTTTAAGTAAGGGACATAAATATCAATGTCTTGCGTTTGACCAATACGGTCTAAACGGCCAATACGTTGCTCTAAAAGATCAGGGTTAAACGGTAAATCGAACATGACCAATTGGTTAGCGAACTGGAAGTTGCGACCTTCTGAACCGATTTCACTACAAATTAGAACTTGAGCACCGCCCTCTTCCTGAGCAAAATAAGCGGCGGCTTTATCACGCTCTAGAATAGACATGCCTTCATGGAAGACAGTGGCTCGGATACCTTCACGTTCACGTAGAGCTTGCTCTAATTGCAGCGCAGTGCTTGCTCGAGAGGCGATGACAAGAATCTTATCACTGCGTTTTTCTTTAATCTTCTCAAGTAACCAGTTCACTCGTGAATCGAACTGCCACCAGCTAGAATCTTCCCCTTCAAATTCTTGGAAGATCTCCTCTGGATAAAGCATTTTTATAGCCCGAGCTTCCGGTGCCATTTTACCACCCAACATACCCGCCACACGCATGGCAGTAGAGTATTGCGTAGGAATATCCATCGGTAACAAATGTAGATTACGCTGTGGGAACCCTTTCACTCCTGAGCGTGTATTACGGAATAAAACACGTCCAGTCCCGTGACGATCCATGAGGTTATCAATCAGATCCTGACGAGCAGTTGCTTTTTCTTCTTCGCTGGCATGACTTTCTAACACGCTAAAAATAGGAGCTAGATCTTTATCTCGTAAAAGGCCACTTATTTGATCTTTTTCTTCTATCGATAGTGTATTACCAGATAACAGCGCGGTTACCGCATTAGCCACTGGTGCGTATTTTTCTTCCTCTTCAACAAAGGCGTCGTAGTCATAAAAACGGTCTGGATCTAGAATACGTAAACGTGCAAAGTGACTCTCACGCCCTAACTGTTCAGGCGTTGCGGTTAAAAGTAGTACTCCGGGCGTTTTCTCAGCCAGCGCTTCAACCACTTGGTATTCTCGACTTGGCTTATCTTGGCTCCACTCTAAGTGATGAGCCTCATCCACCACCAATAGGTCCCAATCAGCATCTAATGCTTGCTCAAGACGACGGCGACTTTTACGAAGAAAATCTAAAGAACACAGCACATATTGTTGGGTATCAAATGGATTATCCGCTTCAGCGAACGCTTCAACACAACGCTCTTCATCAAAAATAGAGAAATGAAGATTAAAACGGCGCATCATTTCTACGAGCCACTGATGCTGCAGAGTTTCAGGCACTACGATCAAAATTCGTTCAGCACGACCCGCTAATACTTGTTGGTGGATGATCATCCCCGCTTCAATCGTTTTACCTAATCCCACTTCATCGGCTAATAAAACGCGCGGCGCATGGCGACGTCCTACTTCATGAGCAATATAAAGCTGATGAGGAATCAAACCAGCACGCATGCCGCACAAACCACGCATTGGGCTTTTTTGTTGCTGATACTGATTATTTAGCGCGTGATAACGCAGAACGAAGTTATCCATACGATCGATCTGACCGGCGAACAACTTATCTTGCGGTTTATTAAAACGAATTTGATGACTCAAAAAGATTTCACGTAACGCAACATTCTCTTCTTGCGTATCTTGGCGAACACCGACGTAAGTGATTACACCTTGATCTTCATTGACTTCTTTTACTTCAAGAGACCAGCCTTCTTGACTGTCTACGACATCACCTACATTAAAGGCAACACGTGTTACTGGGGAATCGTTACGCGCATAAACTCGGTTTTCTTCTGATGCAGCAAACATCAATGTTACCGTTCGAGCATCCATCGCTACCACTGTCCCTAAACCTAAATCGCTTTCCGTATCGCTTATCCAGCGTTGCCCTAAAGCAAAAGTCATGAATCGACTACCTCATTAATTTTGGATTGGATATACCTAAGTAACCTATAACCGTTCTATTTCGAAGGCCGTTGGTTCTCGTTAAACCGATTGAATGAGAGATTGAATCTCACCTAAAAAGTCACTTGGGTATACGATTATATTATTCTGCTGTTCGAACCACATCTAAAGAATGCTAATTATGACGTGTCCCGAAGAGCTGTGTAGAAAAGGCCGCTAATCTTACTCGAAGGCGTGATACAGGTCACGAGCAAACCATCATAATCCTTAAGTTTTTTCAACTTTTGATGCTTGACATAAAACTGTAAAACTTTGATGGCATTTCTAACATTGTTGCTATACTGATTTTTAGATGGCGACCATTCAACAGGAAAGTTGGCACAGTGTCTGCTTATCTAAACAGTGAAGTATCAAATTGGGTTTGCAGTAAGTCGTCAAGTGATCGAGAGCCTACCCTATGCGCAAGAGCACTTAGCGACTGTCATGCAAACAACCTTTGCATAGCAAGGCTACATTAGTAGCAAGGAGACGCTTATGGGCGATACCGATCGGAAACTGTTTGTACTGGATACCAATATCCTGCTCCATGAACCTCAAGCTATTTACTCCTTCCAAGAACATGATGTGGTCATACCCATGACCGTCCTCGAAGAACTAGACCGAATCAAAGACAGTAAACGTGACGTTGCAAGGGACGCCCGAGTTGCGATTCGTTCTTTAGAAAATTTATTCCACGATGCCACACCGGATGAAATTACCGAGGGCATTCCCTTAAACAAACAGAGTAACACCACCGGATCGATATCGATTCTTGCCGATTATGAACTGGTTGATACCTTTAAAGCCTTTACCGATAAAGAAGGCGATAATCGTATTTTAAATGCTGTTTTATATTTGCAAAATAAACGCGCCCCTCGCCCCGTTGTTTTGGTCACCAAAGACATAAACATGCGCTTACGGGCCAAAGGTGCAGGAGTCCTGTTTGTTGAGGACTACCGCACTGACCAACTGATTGATGACGTTCAATACCTAACCAAGGGATTTCAGACACGCCCAGGAGCTTTTTGGGATAGCGTGAATGACGTTAATAGCCATACACTCGATGGCCATACCTTCCATACTTTAGACCGTGAACCTTTTGACCCTACATACATCAATCAATATGTGATTGATGAAGACAGTGACTTTGCAGCGAGGGTAGAAAGAATTCACGATGATAAACTCACCTTACGCGACATGAGTCGTGAACGAATGATGCATCGCAAAGCTTGGGACATCACCCCGAAAAACATCTATCAAGCGATGGCGTTAGATGCACTGCTTGACCCTGACATCGATTTAGTCATCTTAACGGGAGCGGCTGGCAGCGGTAAAACTCTGCTTGCTATGGCAGCAGCACTCGAACAGACGGTTGAAAAAAACCGTTTCGATAAAATCATTGTCACACGTAATACCCCAGACATCGGTGAATCTATCGGTTTCTTACCAGGCACAGAGGAAGAGAAAATGCTGCCGTGGTTAGCATCTGTGACCGATACATTAGAGGCGCTCCACAAGCACGATCACTGTACAGAGGGATCACTCAAATACATTTGCGATAAAGCCAATATTCAATTTAAATCCGTCAACTTTATGCGAGGTCGTTCAATTCAAGATGCGTTTGTACTTCTCGATGAATGCCAGAATTTAACTGCTTCACAAATCAAAACCATCATCACGCGTTGTGGTGAAGGCACCAAAATTGTCTGTTCGGGTAACCTTGCCCAAATAGACTCCCACTATCTAACCCCTGTTACGTCAGGGCTAACTTACATGGTTGAACGCTTCAAAAACTTCGAAGGTAGTGCCAACATCCACCTCAATGGAGTTGTACGCAGTCGCCTAGCTGAGTTTGCTGAAGAGAATTTATAAGCATCAAAGGCGAGATACACTCGAAATATCTCGCCTTTATTTAAAATAAATATTCACTTTTGCAGCATTTATATGTTTTACTAGCCATATTCTTTTCTCGTAACGATTTACCTTGCATCTAAGGACTGGGATATGGCTTTCAATTTACGTAATCGCAATTTCCTTAAGTTATTGGATTTCTCTGCAAAAGAAATTCAATTCTTGCTCGATCTCTCTGCCCAATTAAAACAAGCAAAATACACTGGCACAGAGCAAAAAAATCTCTTGGGTAAAAATATTGCCCTTATCTTTGAAAAGTCCTCTACCCGAACACGATGCGCTTTTGAAGTTGCTGCACACGACCAAGGTGCACAAGTCTCTTACCTTGGCCCATCTGGCTCGCAAATTGGCCATAAAGAATCAATGAAAGACACGGCTCGTGTTCTTGGTCGTATGTATGATGGCATTCAATACCGCGGTTATGGACAGGACATTGTCGAAGAGCTTGGCGCTCATGCTGGCGTTCCCGTTTGGAACGGCTTAACTGATGAGTTTCACCCAACGCAAATTTTGGCTGATTTCTTGACGATGCAAGAACACAGCCGAGGTAAACACTTACATCAAATTAAGTTTGCTTACCTTGGCGATGCGCGCAATAACATGGGTAACTCACTGATGGTTGGCGCAGCCCAAATGGGGATGGACATCCGCTTAGTTGCACCAAAAGCGTACTGGCCTGAAGAGCATTTGGTGCAAGAGTGCCTAGAAATCGCACAAAAGACTGGGGCAAAAATCACCTTAACTGAAGATGTAAAAGACGGTGTGCTCGGTTGTGATTTTCTTTATACCGATGTTTGGGTTTCGATGGGAGAAGCTCCAGAAGCATGGGACGAACGTGTTGCTGTCATGAAACCGTATCAGATTAATATGGATGTGATTAAAGCCACAGGTAACCCTAATGTGAAATTTATGCACTGCTTACCTGCATTCCATGATGATCAAACGACAATTGGCAAACAAGTCGCTGAAAAATATGGAATGAATGGGTTAGAAGTAACAGATGATGTTTTCGAATCTGATTATTCTATCGTGTTTGATGAAGCAGAGAACCGTATGCACACGATTAAAGCCGTGATGGTTGCAACACTAGGTCTCTGATTTACGCCACAACAAGTTGCACAATTTTCCCCAAAAATGATGTGATGTAATCGCTTGCACTCATCAAACTTAGGGGTATAATGCCGAGCAATTTGTCTAAGGGGTAGCCAATGAAATTCACCGTTACAGTGCTCAATGCACCCGTAAATTTCCGTAAGCATCATTGCTTACGTGGCGTTATTTTTCCTCTTGATGATCATTAATTATTAAGCCTCCCAGATCGGGGGGCTTTTTTATGGCTGTTGGAAAAGATAGGGATAAAGATCATGGCGAACTCGCTGTATAAAAAACACATCATCTCCATTTCTGAGCTGTCGCGTGCAGAGCTGGAATTGATCGTAAATACCGCTGGAAAATTGAAAGCTCAGCCAAATCCTGAATTGATTAAAAATAAGGTAGTGGCAAGCTGCTTCTTTGAACCATCCACTCGTACGCGCTTATCTTTTGAGACTGCGATTCAACGTATCGGCGGAAATGTCATAGGATTTGATAACGGTGGTAATACATCGCTAGCAAAGAAAGGGGAAACACTTTCTGATTCCGTACAAGTGATTTCTAACTATGTTGATGCCTTTGTCATGCGCCATCCTCAAGAAGGTGCGGCACGTCTTGCATCAGAATTTTCACATGGCGTTCCTGTAATTAATGCCGGTGACGGTTCAAACCAACACCCATCTCAAACGCTATTAGACTTATTTACCATCTATGAGACTCAAGGTCGCTTAGATGATTTGAATGTGGCCTTTGTCGGCGATCTAAAATATGGCCGTACAGTGCACTCACTGACTCAAGCCCTATCTAAATTCAACAATATCCGCTTTTATTTCATCGCACCAGAGGCACTCGCGATGCCTGATTACATTTGTGAAGAATTGGATGAAGCCGGTATTCAATACAGCCTACATACCGATATGGAGAGCGTGATTCCTGACTTAGATATTTTGTACATGACTCGCGTGCAAAAAGAACGCTTTGATGAATCAGAATATGCTCATATCAAATCTGCTTATGTACTGACAGCAGCGCACCTAGAAAATGCTCGCGAGAACATGAAAGTACTTCACCCACTACCACGTGTTGATGAAATCACGACAGACGTAGATAAAACACCACATGCTTACTTCTTCCAACAAGCAGGTAATGGTGTATTTGCACGCGAAGCATTACTTGCACTTGTTCTTAATGAGTCACTTTAAGGAGCACTGGAATCATGATTAAACAAAACCAACTACAAGTAGAAGCCATTAAAAATGGTACCGTTATCGACCATATTCCAGCAAAAGTTGGGATCAAAGTGCTGAAGCTATTTGATATGCATAACTCTAATCAGAAGGTAACGATTGGTTTAAATCTACCGTCTTCTGCATTAGGGAGTAAAGACCTCCTTAAAATTGAAAATGTGTTTATCACGGAAGAGCAAGCGAGCAAACTGGCGCTATACGCACCTCACGCAACCGTAAACCGCATCGAAAATTACGAAGTAGTGAAAAAACTTCCTCTCGAACTACCAGAACATATTAATGATGTATTTGCTTGTCCAAACAGTAACTGTATTTCTCATAATGAACCGGTAGAAAGCAGCTTTTCAGTACAAGAAAAAGGCCACGATATTCGCCTTAAATGTAAATACTGTGAGAAAGTTTTCGACCGCGACATAGTCGCAGATCGTTAACGCTAAATATGTTCTTCCCTCTTTACCTTCACCGGAAGACAGGGCAAACTGAACATAGATTTTTCAGTAACTAATGGAACAGTAACAATGACTAAAGTACTACATACGGATTCTGCACCAGCAGCAATTGGCCCATACGTTCAAGGCGTTGATTTAGGTAATATGGTAATGACTTCTGGACAAATTCCAGTTAACCCAGCAACGGGTGAAGTCGCAGCTGATATTGCAACGCAAGCTCGTCAATCTCTTGATAACGTTAAAGCAGTAGTAGAAGCTTCTGGTCTGACTGTTAGTGATATCGTTAAAATGACTGTATTCGTTAAAGATTTGGGTGACTTTGGTACAGTTAACGAAGTCTACGGTAAGTTTTTCGATGAGCACGATGTAGCGAACTACCCTGCTCGCTCTTGTGTTGAGGTTGCTCGCCTACCAAAAGATGTGGGTATCGAAATTGAAGCGATTGCAGTACGTAAATAATCAATATACCCAAATGACCTCAAGATGCAGGATTCAGAGCTTCATCAACGAGCCTAGGTCAAGCTCAATCACGGCAGGAATGGTCATTCCCTTTCAACGTGATTGGGCGCAGAAATAGGTTTGTTGATGAGCTCCCAGAGGGCGAGTTTTATTCGCTCCTAGGCGGTGTTACTGATTTTCAACGTAGAATCACTATGTCTTCAAATCAGTGCCTTGCCTAAGAGCGAATACATTCTCGCTGAAACAACATCTTGAGGTTACTTGGGTATAGTTACGTATACCAAATAAAAGAAAGGGTTGCTTATGCAACCCTTTCTTATAACAATACTTTCTAGAAACATAGCAACAATATTATTTGCGATTGAGCTCTTCCACTTCTGCATCTAACTCAGCCAATTTTTGCTTCATCAGATCATGACATTGATTTGCTAATTTACGCACATCTTCTTTGCCACAATTTTCAGTGCTAATCGGCGGCAACATTTCAATGATGACATGGCCATTGTTCCAACGATTCAATTTCAACTTATTCGTTGAACTGCACACAATTGGCGCGATCGGTACACCTGCTCCAATTGCCGCATGAAAAGCGCCGGTTTTAAATGGTAATAAGCCTCGACCACGTGAGCGAGTACCTTCAGGGAACATCCACACCGATACTTTGCTATTTTTAATACTTTTAACAACTTGATCAATGGTGCCTTTTGCCTTGGCTTTATTTGCACGGTCAATCAATATGTTGCCAGACAACCAATACAATTGGCCAAATAATGGCAGGTAAGCAAGGCTTTTTTTACCAACAGTAACGACATTAGGCGTTACTGCTCTAGATACAGTAAACATATCCCAGTTACTTTGGTGGTTAGCAATATAGATATGTTGACCACGTTGATAAATATCGTCTGGCGCGCGGAAAATAATTTTAATACCAAAAACGGGAGCCATTGCAGAGAATAGCCGGCCGAAGGTGAATACATGTTTTGGATTACGAGGGCTAAGCAAGCAATAGGCACAGCCAAAGATAAACATGACGATAGCAAATAACGCTACGACTATTACACGAATGAGTGCGATCATCGAAATCTCCAAAGGAGCTAAAATAAAAAAGCCGAAACACTCGGTTTCGGCCCGTAGAATAGTGAGATTCTAACTTGCTTCACTGATACGCTCAATATTTGCGCCCAATGCCGACAGTTTATCCTCGATTTTTTCGTATCCTCGATCGATATGATAAATACGATCGACGATAGTTTCACCCTTAGCAATACACCCAGCAATCACTAAACTCGCTGACGCACGCAAATCTGTCGCCATGACTTGAGCTCCGCTTAAACGCTCAACATCACCACAAATAACAGTATTACCTTCAATTTCTGCTTTAGCGCCCATACGCATCAGTTCAGGAACATGCATAAAACGATTTTCAAAAATGGTTTCGGTAATAACGCCACTACCTTTTGCAATCATATTAAGTAGCGTAAATTGTGCTTGCATATCAGTTGGAAAGCCAGGATGCGGCGCAGTACGGACAGTCACAGCCTTTAGCTCTCGTTCGGTCATGTCTAAGCTAATCCAACGGTCACCCGTTTCGATGTTAGCGCCCGCTTCCTCTAGCTTAGACAGCACAGCTTCAAGAAGGTGTGCATCGGTATTACGGCATACAATTTTACCTTTTGACACAGCAGCCGCCACGAGGAATGTACCAGTTTCAATACGATCAGGCACTACTTCGTGTTTACCACCACCAAGACGTTCAACCCCTTCAATGGTGATTGTATCAGTCCCAGCTCCTGAAACTTTAGCTCCAAGCTGGTTTAAAAATTCTGCTGTATCAACGATTTCAGGCTCACGAGCCGCATTGTCTAATACCGTTTTGCCTTCAGCCAGAGTTGCCGCACACATAATGGTGATCGTAGCGCCGACTGAGACTTTATCCATCACAATATGAGCGCCTTTTAGACGACCATCTACTTCAGCTTTGACATAGCCATCTTCGAGTGTGATCGTGGCACCTAGCTGCTCTAAACCATGGATGTGTAAATCGACAGGTCGGGCTCCGATAGCACAGCCACCAGGTAAAGACACCTGACCTTCACCGAAACGCGCTACAAGAGGACCTAAGGCCCAAATAGACGCACGCATCGTTTTGACTAAATCATAAGGCGCACATAACTGATCAATGCCGCTTGCATCAACATGCACAGAACCATTACGTGTCACTTTCGCACCAAGGCGCTTAAGCAACTCCATAGTGGTGTCGATGTCGCGTAAATGAGGTACGTTAGCAACCTCTACTGGCTCTTCAGCCAAGATAGACGCAAACAAAATCGGTAGTGCAGCATTTTTTGCACCAGAAATGGTCACTTCACCTTGCAGTGGAGCGGTAGAACCAATAACTCGAAACTTTTCCATTAACAAACCTTACAGCGACATCAATTTCTTATCGCGAGCCCACTCGTCTGGGGTAAACGCTTTGATGGATACTGCGTGAATATCATTACGTTGAATGTACTCCATTAATGGAGCATAAATCAGTTGCTGTTTTTTCACACGGCTCATACCATCAAAACACATATCTACAGCAACCACTTCGTAGTGACTGCCTTCTCCCTTCACGTGAATCTCTTGAAGATTGAGTGCTTGTTCTAATATCTGTTTTACTTGTGAGCTATCCACAATTCACCCCTGCTGAATTCTCGATGTGTTGAGCCATCATTGGTTCGATGTTACTCAGTTGGAACAAAGTGCTCAGTTGTTCTGGCACAGAACTCAACATTATATGACAGTTTTTCTGTTTTGCATGCTCTATTAAGTGAATTAGCATTACCATACCTGCAGAATCGATACGTGAAACGGATTCTAGTGATACATCTAGTTGCTTAGAACTAGGTGTCCAACCGCTTAATTCACGCCATAACTCTGGCACAGTATCGCGATCTAAATCACCGCTCAGCAATACTTGCTGAGCGTTTGCTATTTGCCATTGAGGGTGACTCATTTGGACTTACTCTCAAAATGAATCGGTTGATCTGCCAAGTGTTGTAGATCTTTCGCAACGGACGCAATGCCTTCACGGCGGATTTTACTACTCCACTCAGAGCGCTTACTTGAAAGCAAACTTACGCCTTCAGCGATCATGTCATACGCTTTCCATTCTCCCGACTTTTCTTTGCGAAGTTGAAACTGTAAATGGATATCAGGACGAGGTGTATCAACAATATTTAATTTAACACTGGTAATACGACGATCATCTGGCACTTCAGACTCAGGGCCAAATTGAATCGTTTGATCCGTATATTGTGTCAGTACTTGAGCATAATTTGTTACGAGATAAGCACGAAATGCAGTAATAAAGGCTTCAACATCATCATGTTTAGCTCCGCGTAAATTAGGGCCCAATAACTTTAACGCCGCATATTTAGCATTCACATAAGGCATCAGTTCTTCTTCAACAATCTGTTTTAGATACTGAGGATCTTGGTGAATTTTAGTCTGCTCATTTTTCAAACGTGCAAACGCTTGAGTAGCGACTTGCTTCATCATGGTATAAGGATGCGTTTGGTCGACCTCTTGCGAATGTACCGCCCAAGAAAGAACCAAACTCAACATGAGAACGAAGTATCGTTTCAACATTATTTATCCCCGTCTTTATTGTCTTTATCACCAGCGCTATATAAGAACTGGCCAATGAGATCTTCAAGAACCAAAGCTGATTTGGTGTCTTCTATGCGATCGCCATCTTTCAGCATAGTGCCTTCATCTTCGTAAACAAAACCAGGAACTAGACCTATGTATTGTTCACCAATCAATCCTGATGTCAGAATTTTTGCGCTCGAATTATCAGGGAATTGATTGTACTGCTCGTCAATATCCATTGTCACCAGAGGCAACATCGACTTTTTATCCAACGAAATCGCAGCAACTCGTCCCACAACAACGCCACCCACTTTAACTGGTGAACGGACTTTTAGTGTTCCGATATTGTCAAACTCCGCCGTTAAGGTGTAAGTATCATTACTTCCAAGTCCTTTCACGTCAGCGACTTGAAAAATCATTACTAGGATTGCGCAAATTCCTGCCAAGACAAAACCGCCAACCCATAATTCTAGTTTTCGCGTTTGTTGCATGATTAATTCCCAAACATCAATGCAGTAAGTACAAAATCCAGGCCAAGAACAGCAAGAGAAGAATGCACTACAGTTTTCGTTGTGGCTCGGCTAATTCCTTCCGAAGTTGGAACCGCGTCATAACCGTTAAACAATGCGATCCAAGTACAAGTAATAGCAAAGATTACGCACTTGATGGCACTGTTACCAATATCTTTTCCAAATTCAACTGATGACTGCATCGTAGACCAAAAGCTACCGCCATCAATTCCTTTCCAATCCACACCGACTAATTGACCACCCCAGATACCGACAGCCATAAAGATCATCGCCAACAAAGGTAACGAGATAAGGCCAGCATAAAAACGGGGGGCAACCACTCGTTTTAGTGGATCAACCGCCATCATTTCTAAACTAGAAAGTTGCTCGGTTGCTCTCATTAAACCAATTTCAGCCGTTAATGCAGAACCGGCTCGACCTGCAAATAGCAAAGCGGTTACCACTGGTCCTAACTCTCTGAGTAACGATAGAGCAACCATCTGCCCTAAACTGGTTTCAGCACCATAGTCCACCAAGATGACGTAACCTTGTAGGCTAAGTACCATCCCGATAAATAAACCGGAAACAACAATAATGGCGAGAGATTGAACACCAACGCTATAGAGTTGTTTAATGAGTAAAGGAAAATGTTTTAGTTGTGGCCGACCACTTAATGCACCATACATCATCAGTGTCGCGCGGCCAGCCGATTGGCAAACAGCGAGAGAACGTCGCCCGATACCACTCACCCACTGTTCAAGATTCGCTAACATTAAATAAGTCCTTCTCGATCGGTTGGGCAGGGAAACGAAATGGCACAGGGCCATCTGCATTACCTTGTAAGAATTGCTGCACTCGTGGATCGCGCTCTAAAGACAACTTCTTCGGCGTGCCTTCTGCAATCACTTTGCCATCAGCAAGTATATATACCCAGTCAGCAATGCTCATCACTTCAGGTACATCATGCGAAACCACAACCGATGTTAATCCTAGAGCTTCGTTTAGATCATGAATCAGTTGCACCAGAACGCCCATAGTAATAGGGTCTTGCCCAACAAAAGGTTCATCATAAAGAATTAATTCTGGGTCAAGAGCAATAGAGCGAGCTAATGCCGCACGCCGCGCCATCCCACCAGAAAGCTCACTTGGCATTAAATTAGCCGCGCCACGAAGACCCACCGCTTCTAATTTTAGTAAGACAAGTGTACGTAACAAAGATTCATCTAAATTAGTGTGCTCACGTAGAGGAAAGGCTACGTTGTCAAAGACGTTGAGATCAGTAAATAGCGCTCCCGATTGAAATAGCATGCTCATTTTCTTACGAGCTTGATATAACTGGCTACGAGTCAGCGCTGGTATGTTTTCGCCATCAAACCAAATCTCTCCTTGTTCAGGCATTAACTGACCGCCAATCAGCCTTAACAAAGTGGTTTTCCCGATTCCCGATGGCCCCATAATGGCCGTTACTTTCCCTTTAGGTACTCGTAAACTGATATTGTCGAAAATCTTACGCCCGGCACGGGAAAAAGTCAGATTTTTGATGGTGACTAAGTCATTATCAGACATGTTATTTTTTCGCCCTTTGGCTTACTCATCCATTAGAATGAGCAATCATAAGCAGATTAATGTAAAATATAAAGCACTGTGCAATTACAACAAAGATAGAATGCATTTTTGTCAAAAAGGTTCAAATTTTATTGTATAAAGTGTTGTAACAAATACGCTTATATGCACCATGATCTCATGCTAAGATTATGGGCGGCAAGCATAAATTGATCCACGATGGAGAATTCTCTCTTAAAATGGAATAATTAATGAGATAATCGTCTTCACTTTTATTGACCAACACGTCAAAATTACCCATTTTATGTTCCACGATTATCAACACTATCAGGATTATTCATGTTTGAAGCGGTTGGATTGCTCATTGTCGGTCTCGTTCTCCTTGTATGGAGTGCAGACAAACTAGTCTTTGGGGCAGCAGCTGTCGCCCGAAATTTTGGCATATCTCCGTTAGTTATCGGTATGACCATATTGGCGATGGGTTCATCAGCACCAGAAATGATGGTGTCTGCGACCGCCGCCCTTAGCGACAAAACCGACACAGCCGTCGGAAACGTTCTGGGTTCAAATATCGCAAATATTGCGCTGATACTTGGCATTACCGCCATTATCAAACCACTATCCATTAGTTCTAGCGTTATCCGCCGTGAATTGCCACTTATGATGGGTGTGACGATCCTCGCCGGCATCTTACTACGTGATAATCATCTTGGCTTTGGCGAAGGTATTTTATTATTCGTACTCTTTATCACCTTTATTCTTGGCATGTTACAGATTAGCCGCAACGAGAAAAAACGTGGTGATTCCCTATTCGATGAACACGAATCAGAGATCCCTGATGATGTGCCTAACGCAAAAGCGCTCATGTGGGTCTTATTTGGCTTAATACTCCTTCCTATAGCAGCTAACCTGCTGGTTGATAACGCAGTTATTATTGCTAAATACTTTGGGATGAGCGATCTTGTCATCGGCCTCACTATCATCGCTATCGGCACTAGCCTACCCGAGCTTGCCGCCTCTTTAGCTGGTGTTCTCAAAGGTGAAGACGATATGGCCGTTGGTAATATCATCGGTTCTAACGTATTTAATATCCTAGCCGTCATGGGGTTACCGGGCATACTGAATCCCTCGATTGTCAGTGAACATGCAATGGGCCGCGATTTCTGGGTACTACTCGGGGTATCCATTTTATTAGTCATCATGGCATTAGGTAGATCGCGCAGTATCAATCGAATTGAAGGTGCAATATTGTTTATTGTCTTTATTGCGTACCAGAGTTATCTATTTTTAAACATGAGTGCCTAATGCAAAAAGCATAGGCATTAAGTGGGGGAAACCATGTCTTCTGGCTTTGATTACCAACAAGCAGCCAAGAATGTATTAGCCACTGAAATTGAAGGCTTACAGCAACTTGACCAATATTTTAACGAGGATTTTTCTCGGGCTTGTAAACTGCTCTTAAACAACACTAATGGCAAAGTCATTGTGATGGGTATGGGCAAATCAGGTCATATTGGGCGAAAAATAGCGGCAACGCTTGCAAGTACAGGGACATCCGCTTTCTTCGTTCATCCTGGAGAAGCAGCGCACGGCGATTTGGGTATGGTGACCGCGCAAGATATCGTACTAGCCATTTCTAATTCCGGCGAATCATCGGAAATCGTATCGCTATTTCCCGTTCTTAAACGTTTGAATGTCAAAATCATTAGCATGACGGGTAATCCTGACTCGAATATGGCCAAACTAGCCAATATTCACTTGCAAATCAGTGTTCCTCAAGAAGCTTGTCCTCTAGGACTAGCCCCAACGTCAAGCACCACTGCTACATTGGTCATGGGCGATGCCCTCGCCATAGCATTACTGCAGGCTCGAGGATTTACTTCCGAAGATTTTGCTCTATCCCATCCAGGTGGTGCATTAGGTCGTAAGTTGCTGTTGAAGTTAAGTGATATCATGCACACTGGTGACGAGTTACCTAAAGTCAAACCTAGCGCACTGATTCGTGAAGCATTGCTAGAAATTAGTCAAAAAGGTCTGGGAATGACCGCAATTGTGGATGACAACGACCAGTTAATCGGTATCTTTACTGACGGCGACTTACGTCGCATTTTAGACAAACGTGTCGATATTCACAGCGCGACAATCGATACGGTTATGACACAGTACCCAACCACTGCTACACCAAACATCCTGGCGGTTGAAGGGGTGAATTTAATGCAAGAGAAACGCATTAATGGTCTGATGTTGGTTGAAAACCACAAATTAGTGGGCGCATTAAACATGCATGATTTATTAAAAGCGGGAGTAATGTAATGGCCCAACAGGTTGAAACATTGTACGGCAACGTCGATGCCGAGCTAATTGAAATAGCAAAATCCATTAAGCTATTAATCTGTGACGTTGATGGCGTATTCTCTGATGGCTTAGTTTACATGGGTAACCAAGGCGAAGAGCTAAAAACCTTCCACACTCGCGATGGTTATGGCGTCAAAAGCCTTATGAATGCAGGCATTGAGATTGCTATCATTACCGGCCGTGAATCACAGATCGTCACCAACCGAATGAACGCTCTTGGTGTTTCTCTTGTCTATCAAGGACAAGATGACAAAGTAAAAGCTTATCAAGATATTTGTGAGAAACTATCCATTGCCCCACAACATACTGGTTATATCGGTGATGATCTGATTGACTGGCCAGTCATGGAAAAAGTTGCGTTGCAAGTTTGTGTAGCAGATGGCCACCCACTGCTAGCGAAACGTGCTAACTACGTCACTAAGACCAAAGGTGGTCATGGCGCAGTGCGAGAGGTATGTGATTTGATCTTACAAGCACGGGATGAGCTTGACGTGCACAAAGGTCTAAGTATATGAGTATATCCCGAATCATTTATGTGATTCTGATATTTATCGCTTCTTGGTCCATCTATTATATGATGAGTTCAGAAAGCAAACCGGACATTCAGGTAGCTCCTAATTCGGAGCTACCGATGTTTACTGGTAACCAACTGAACAATATCTCGTATAACGAACAGGGCGTGCGTAGCTATGTGATTCAATCGACTCACTTAGAATATTACGCAAAAAGCGGTGACACGATTTTCCAAAGCCCAATTTTGAAGGTGTATCAAAACGGCACCGACCAAGAGTGGCAAGTCACTGCGAAACGAGCAGTACTATCCAAAAAACAAGTACTGACGCTTTATGATGATGTCGTAGCCAAAAACCTATTTAAAGATTCTGGTTTTGACAAAATGACGACAAAAGAGCTCAGTATTAAGCTTGATACCCGAGACTTCTGGGCCGATAACCCAGTTAAGCTAACAGGGCCTCAATTTGAAAATAATGGTCAGGCGATGAAAGGCAATTTTGCTGATAATTCGGCTCTCCTATATAAACATGTTCAAGGTAGATATGAGAATTTCACACCTTAGTCTGTTGGCCTGCTTACTCATTAGTAGCCAGACATTTGCGCTATCGACGGATAGCAAGCAGCCCGTTTATATTGACTCAGACAGTCAGCAGTTAGATATGAAAAGTAACCGCGTGACTTTTATTGGTGACGTTAAACTTAAGCAAGGTAGTATTAACATCAATGCGGATAAACTGATCGTGATTCGTAACGAACAGTCTGGGAAAATTCAAGATATTGAAGGATATGGCAAGTTAGCCACCTTTTCGCAATTGACCGATGAAGGGAAAACCCTTTACGGTGAAGCTGAGCAGCTTTATTACAAAATGGCGGATGATGAACTGATCATGATTAATAAAGCCATGTTGGCTCAAGATGACAGCGAAATCCGTGGTAAAAAAATTCGTTACAAAATCTCATTACAAAAACTGATTGCAGATAGTAATGGTGATGGACGAGTATCAACTGTGCTACAACCACAGGCGATACAACAGCAAGATGAAGAAAAAGATAAGTAACTAAACTATGCCAGTACTTAAAGCGGAACATTTAGCGAAAAGCTACAAAAAACGCAAAGTTGTCTCAGACGTGAGTCTAGAGGTACAAGCCGGCCAAATTGTAGGACTTCTTGGTCCTAATGGTGCTGGTAAAACGACATCTTTTTACATGATTGTCGGCCTTGTTGCGCGTGATGAAGGTAAAATCTCCATAGACGACAAGGACATAAGTGTGTTACCTATGCACAGTCGCTCTCGTATGGGAATCGGTTATTTACCACAAGAAGCATCGATCTTCCGTAAATTATCAGTAGAAGATAATATTATGGCAGTGCTACAAACTCGTGATGAAATGACTCGAGAGCAACGTCAGGATAAACTGGAAGACTTACTAGAAGAATTTCATATCCAGCATATTCGTAAAAGTGCAGGTATGGCCTTATCTGGTGGTGAACGACGCCGTGTTGAAATCGCCCGAGCTTTGGCCGCTAACCCACAATTTATTTTGCTGGATGAACCGTTTGCTGGGGTTGACCCAATCTCAGTTATCGATATTAAAAAGATTATTGAACACCTGCGCGACCGAGGCCTTGGTGTTTTGATCACGGACCATAATGTGCGTGAAACATTGGATGTGTGTGAAAAAGCATATATTGTAAGCCAAGGACATCTAATCGCTGAAGGTACACCTGAAGAGGTGTTAAACCACGAGCAGGTTAAACAGGTTTATCTTGGGGAACAATTCCGTCTATGATGGATGGACAGATACAGACCAAGATAAAAAGATAAGGTAGTTGGATACTGAATGAAACCGTCGCTACAGCTCAAACTAGGTCAACAACTGGCAATGACGCCGCAGTTACAGCAAGCTATTCGTTTGCTGCAGTTGTCTACGCTCGATTTACAACAAGAGATCCAAGAAGCATTGGATTCCAATCCTCTGTTGGATGTAGAGGAAGGCAACGACGACATTGCTAATGCTGCAGATAACGATAAAAACTCTGTAAGCGAACGCGAGGAGAAAGAGCCTAGTGCAGATGTTGTTTCAGAACCAGAGCCTCAAGATAGCTCCGATGTGTTTGAAAAATCAGAAATCAGCACCGATTTAGAAATTGATACAACATGGGATGATGTCTATAGCGCCAATACCGGTAGCACTGGTTTGGCAATGGATGACGATACACCTATCTATCAAGGGGAAACTACGCAATCGCTACAAGATTACTTATTGTGGCAGTTAGAGCTTACCCCATTTACAGAAACAGACCGCACCATCGCAGTCGCATTAATTGATGCTATCGATGATTACGGTTACTTAACGTTGTCGTTAGAGGACATTCTTGAAAATTTCGATAACGAAGAAATTGAGATTGATGAAATTGAAGCAGTTCGTAAAAGAATTCAACAATTTGATCCCCTTGGTGTCGCATCTCTCAATTTACAAGATTGCCTTCTATTACAACTGGCTACCTATCCTAAAGACACACCATGGTTAGATGAGGCCAAACTACTCCTTTCTCAGTATATTGACCAGCTCGGTAACCGCGATTACAAACTCATATTAAAAGAGACTAAACTCAAAGAAGATGAGTTGCGTGAAGCACTCCAACTAATACAACAGTTGGACCCTAGACCAGGCAGCCGTATTGCTGAGGAGCATGCGGAATACGTCATTCCCGACGTTTCGGTATACAAAGAGCACGGTAAATGGATTGTGGCCATCAATCCAGATAGCGTGCCCAAGCTCAAAGTCAATCAGCAATACGCCGATCTAGTTCGAGGGAATAATGCGGAAAGCAACTATATTCGCTCAAATCTTCAGGAGGCGAAATGGTTAATCAAAAGCTTGGAAAGTCGTAATGAGACTTTACTCAAAGTTGCTAAATGCATCGTTGAACATCAACGAGATTTTTTCGAATATGGTGAGGAAGCCATGAAGCCGATGGTGCTGAATGACGTTGCTCTCGCGGTGGACATGCATGAATCAACCATTTCTCGGGTGACCACTCAGAAATTTATGCATACCCCTCGCGGTATATTTGAATTGAAATACTTTTTCTCAAGTCACGTTAGCACCGATAACGGTGGAGAGTGTTCATCAACCGCAATTCGCGCACTGATTAAGAAATTGGTTTCGGCAGAAAACCCAGCGAAACCCCTCAGTGACAGCAAAATTGCGGCATTACTTGCTGACCAAGGGATACAAGTCGCACGACGTACGATAGCTAAGTACCGAGAATCTTTGGGAATAGCCCCTTCAAGTCAGCGCAAACGCCTACTTTAAGGCCTAACCGAGAAGGAAAGTCTATGCAAATCAATATTAATGGCCACCACGTTGATCTTACTGATTCAATGCAGGACTACGTTAATTCGAAATTTCAGAAGCTTGAACGCTTTTTTGACCAAATAAACAACGTTCAAGTGATATTACGTGTTGAAAAACTTCGTCAGATCGCAGAAGCTACGCTCCATGTGAGTCAAGCTGAGCTTCATGCGACCGCGGAAAGTGACAATATGTACGCCGCAATCGACGAGCTGGTGGATAAACTCGTACGACAACTTAACAAGCATAAAGAAAAGCTAAGTAGCCATTAATCATGCAATTAAGCGAAGTATTAACCTTGGACTGCACGAAAAGTGCAGTCCAATGTTCTAGTAAAAAAAGAGCACTGGAAATTATCAGTGAAATTGCCGCCCAGCATACCGGCCTTAATGCAACCGACCTGTTCGAGTGCATGCTAAGTCGTGAAAAAATGGGTAGTACAGGTATCGGTAACGGTATTGCGATTCCTCATGCTCGAATGACTGAAAGTGAAGATGCCGTCGCGGTTCTCGTTCAGTGTGAAGAGCCCATTGAGTTTGATGCGATAGACAATCGACCGGTTGATCTTTTATTTGCGCTATTGGTCCCAGAAGCCCAATGCAAAGAACACTTGAAAACTCTGTCTTGCATGGCTGAGCGTTTAAACGACAAACAAACGCTTAAACAGCTAAGAAATGCACACAGTGATCAAGAGCTCTATGACATTATGATCAATCAGCAACACTAAGCAGGACAGGTAGCGTTATGCGGTTAATAGTGGTCAGTGGACAATCAGGAGCAGGCAAAAGTGTCGCCCTACGTGTGCTGGAAGATCTCGGTTATTACTGTGTTGATAACTTACCACTCAACCTCCTCGATGCTTTCATAAAATCCGTGCAAGGCGGCAGCCAAAATGTCGCTGTTAGCATCGATATTCGTAACTTACCCAAAGACCCAGGGACGATTGAGCCAGTCTTAGAGGATCTCAAACGCAACAATGAAGTCAGCGTTTTATTCCTCGATGCGTCGGCTGATACCTTATTAAAACGCTATAGCGAAACTCGTCGTATCCATCCTCTATCTCTCTCCAAAGAGAAACCTTCTCTGGCATTAGCCATTGAAACAGAACGTAAAATTCTTGGCCCACTGAAAGAACAGTCAGATCATGTTATCGATAGCTCAAAAAAATCGATCCATGAACTCAGCGAATTAGTACGAACTTATGTCGAAGGCCATGAGCGTAAAAAGCTGGTGATGGTTTTCCAATCGTTTGGTTTTAAATATGGTTTACCAACCGATGCTGACTATGTTTTTGATGTTCGCTTTCTACCTAACCCGCATTGGGAACCTGATTTACGTCCTCTCACCGGACTAGAAGCTCCGATTAAATCATTTCTTGAAGGTCATCCTGAAGTTATTGAACTCAAACTTCAGATTCAAAAATTTATTGAATATTGGTTACCTATGCTAGAAAAAAGTAATCGTAGCTACTTAACCGTTGCCATTGGTTGTACTGGAGGAAAGCATCGTTCAGTGTATATTGCCCAACAGCTCGGGGAATACTTTGCTGAACTAGGCAACCAAGTACAAATTCATCATAATACTCTTGAGCAATCCCACTCTTAAGCCAAGGAAAACTCTATGCCAGAACTGAGCCGTACTGTATTAATTCAGAATAAGCTTGGCCTTCATGCCCGTGCTGCAGTAAAACTCGTAGAACTCGCACAATCCTTTGATGCCGTATTAACAATACAAGGGCAAGATGGTAAAGAAGCAACCGCTGATACAGTAATAGGTTTATTGATGCTGGAGTCTGCTCAAGGGCAACATATCACAATATCGTCTTCTGGCTCGCAAGCCGAACAAGCACTGGATGCTGCTTGTCATCTTATCGAAGGTAAGTTTGACGAAGCGGAATAAGTGCGTCCGAAAAATCCAAATCAATCCAACTTGCAAAGTATTAATATTAAGATGTTGTGAGTGAATATAAACAATTCACCAAACTAAGATAATATTAAAAGAACAAGAAAAATTAAGTTACTATTCTG
This sequence comes from Vibrio nitrifigilis, assembly GCF_015686695.1. Classification (NCBI taxonomy): domain Bacteria; kingdom Pseudomonadati; phylum Pseudomonadota; class Gammaproteobacteria; order Vibrionales; family Vibrionaceae; genus Vibrio; species Vibrio nitrifigilis. The sequence continues at coordinate 131,682 of NZ_JADPMR010000003.1, forward strand.
CAAGTTATCACTTTTAGAGCGTTAGGGGGCACCAATGGCAGAGCAAATAGAATTTGATCAAGCTCACCAAACCCTCCATGAAATTACTCAGGCTTTAGACAACGGTCGTTTTGTTCATGTTCGTCGCCAATTGCAGGACATGGAACCTGAGGATATTGCAGTCCTCTTAGAAGCGTCGCCACGTAAAGCCCGTGAAGTTTTATGGCAATTAACTGACCCTGAAGATTATGGTGAAATCCTCGATGAGCTAGCAGAGGATGTAAAAGACGCCTTAGTCTCTAAAATGGCTCCGGAGAAATTGGCCGAAGCAACCGAAGGGATGGATACCGATGATGTGGCCTACGTATTACGTAGTTTGCCAGATGATCTCTCTCGTGAAGTTTTAGCACAAATGGATACCGCGGATAGGCTAAGAGTTGAAACCGCCCTATCCTATCCTGAAGACACTGCTGGTGGCTTAATGAACACCGACGTAATTACCATTCGTGGTGACGTCGATGTTGATGTTGTCTTACGTTATTTGCGTATGCGGGGGGAATTGCCTGAAGCCACGGATGCGCTATATGTGGTCGACAATGAAAACAAGCTAATTGGCCATTTATCACTGACAACCCTTTTAACGACCCAACCTGATACCCCGGTCAGTGAAGTCATGGATGATGCCGACGAAGCAATCAAAGTCGATACGAAAGATTCCGATGTCGCTAGCTTGTTTGAGCGGCGTAATTGGGTCTCAGCCCCTGTCGTCGATGAACACCAAATTCTGGTCGGTCGTATCACTATCGATGACGTTGTTGACGTTATTCGTGAAGATGCTGAGCACTCTATGATGAGTATGGCGGGTTTGGATGACGATGAAGATACCTTTGCCCCCGTTTTTCAATCCGCTCGTAAGCGGAGTATCTGGCTGGGTGCGAATGTATTAGCTGCATTAGCTGCAGCTTCCGTCTCGAATATGTTTGAAGGGACTCTACAAGCGATGGCATCAGTGGCAGTGTTAATGACAATCGTACCATCAATGGGTGGGGTTGCTGGTAACCAAACAGTTGCTCTCGTTATTCGCGGTTTAGCTCTAGGTCATATCGGTCAAAGTAACAAACGGGAATTACTGCTAAAAGAAGCGGCTATCGGCTTACTCAACGGCGTATTGTGGGCAGTGTTAATTGGTTTAATCATTGTGATATGGAAAGGTGAGGTCGAACTAGGCATTATTATTTCAGTAGCGATGTTAACTAACCTGTTTGTGGCAGGTATTGCTGGGGTAGTCATTCCTATGGTGCTGAAGAAAATCAATATCGATCCTGCACTGGCAGGAGGAATGGCGTTAACGACCGTTACAGATGTTGTGGGACTCTCAGCATTCCTTGGTCTAGCCACATTTATGATTCATTAAAGCCTTTCGTTGCTTAACGACTCAAAACAAAAATGCCGAACCTCTGGTTCGGCATTTTCATGAGTTCAACACAAATTACTCACCGGCAATCTTCATCTTATCAATCAAGATTGAACCCGTTTGAATCTGTGAACGCATTTCAATATCAGAACCCACAGCAACAAATCCTTTAAACATATCTTTAAGGTTACTTGCTACCGTAAAACCAGAAACAGGATATTGAATTTCACCATTTTCGACCCAGAACCCTGCGGCACCGCGTGAATAATCACCAGTAACGATGTTGACGCCTTGCCCCATCACCTCAGTTACAAGTAGCCCCGTACCAAGCTCTTTAAGCAGTTGCTCAAAGTTTTGACCCGTCGATTTTACAAACCAATTGTGAATACCACCAGCGTGACCAGTCGGAGACATATTCATCTTCCGCGCCGCATAGCTTGTAAGAAGATAAGTAGCCAAAGTACCGTCAGTAATGATGTCTAGATCTTGCGTTGCCACGCCTTCACTGTCAAATGGGCTCGATGCTAAACCACGCAGAATATGTGGGCGCTCTTGCACATTAAACCAATCCGGTAGCACTTGTTTTCCTAGATGATCGACTAAGAATGATGACTTACGGTATAGATTGCCACCACTGATGGCCATGACCAAATGCCCCATCAAACCTGTTGCAACATCGTTGGCAAACAGCACTGGATAATGGCCCGTTTTGACCTTCTGAGCATCAAGGCGACTTACAGTTTTTTCCGCAGCTTTTTCACCAACAAGACTTGGTGCCCAAAGGTCATCTTTGTGACGCGCAACAGTATAGCTGTAATCACGTTCCATCTCGCCATTTTGACCTTGGCCTATCACGCAACAGCTGGTGCTATGACGACTTGATGGATAGCTAGCTAACAAACCATGGCTATTACCGTAAACACGGATACCATAATGGCTATCATAACTCGCTCCATCACTTTGCTTAATTTTGTCACTGTAATCCAACGCCACTTTTTCCGCTTCAATAGCGATTTGTGCCGCTTTATCTGGGTCAGGGATATCCGGGTGGAACAAGTCCAAATCAGGAATATCTTTGACCATAAATTCTTTTGGTGCAGGGCCAGCACATGGATCTTCAGAAGTGAAATGAGCAATGTCCAAGGCGGCTTGAACCGTTTGTTGAATCGCCTTCTCACTTAAATCTGAAGTCGATGCACTCCCCTTCCGCTGACCACGATATACGGTAATGCCAAGAGCACCATCGCTATTAAACTCCACATTTTCTACCTCACACATACGGGTAGAAACGCTTAGGCCTGTACTTTTTGAAATGGCAACTTCAGCGGCATCAGCACTCTGTGAGGCCATATCTAACGCTTTAGCAACAGCGGCTTCGAGTTCCACACGCTGCGCAGCGACTTGCTGTTTTACATCCATATTTTTCCCAAACTTTTAGGCATCGTAACGATAGGATAACAAGAATTTCGCTTTCTCCCCATGATTCTTGCTAAAATAGCTGACATAGCTAACTCATATAGTGATGAAAATGGCCCGTAAAAACCAAAAAGCTCCTTGGGAAGAGGAAGAAGAGATCATCTGGGTAAGTAAAACCGAGATGAAAAATGACATGCTTGAACTGCAAGAACTTGGTGAAGAGCTCGTTGCATTAAAACCAAGCGTACTTGAAAAATTTCCTCTACCAGACGAACTTGCTGAAGCGATCCGTGATGCGCAGCGTTTTAAAAACGAAGCGCGCCGCCGTCAACTTCAGTATGTTGGGAAAGTAATGCGCAATATCGATCCAGAGCCAATTCAAGCAGCTTTGGATAAATTCCGTAATAAACACTCTCAAAATACCGCCGTATTGCATAAGCTCGAAGAGCTACGTGATCGTGTTATTGCGGATGGTGATGATGCTATTGCTGATGTATTGGAGATGTATCCTGCTGCCGATCGTCAACGTTTACGCCAACTTGCTCGTCAAGCACGTAAAGAAAAAGAGCAGTCAAAGACACCAAAAGCAGCTCGTGAAATCTTTCAAACCTTAAAAGATTTGAACGACGAAGAGTTTTAAATCACAAAGCCAGATATCATTATCTGGCTTTTTTATGTTCCCCTCAGACCTCAACTGCCTGCACGAACAAATGCCGCTAATTCTGTATTGGGATGCTGGCTATTCAATTGGTCGATTGGCGCTGTGATTTTTACACTGCCTTCTGCCATATAGGCAAAATCAGTCGCAATAGTCTGCGCATCTGATACATGATGCGTCACCATCAATACACTCGCACCACGCTCTCTCGCTAAACGATGAACTAATCCCAACATCTCTTCGCGAAGTACTGGGTCTAATGCTGAAAACGGTTCATCTAATAACCATACGGGATGCGACTGAACAAAACATCTTGCCAACCCTACTCTCTGCCGTTGGCCACCAGATAAATGCTCAGGCATACGATCAAGCACATGAGCTAGCCCCACTTGCTCAGCCGCTTCTTCCACTTGCTGTTGCTGCTTTGCATTCAATTTCAGCCCAGGATGTAATCCCAAACCAATATTTTGCCGAATGGTTAGGTGTGCAAATAAATTGTGTTCTTGAAACAGCATTGCAAAAGGCCGTTGATAAGGAGCAAGCCCGACTAATTCTTCTCCTTGAAACGAAATCGAACCAAAGTTCGGGTCAATAAATCCTGCGACAAGACTAAGTAAGGTCGACTTTCCAGAACCACTTGGTCCCATAAGCGCAAGAATACTGCCTTGCTGCATTGTTAAATCAAATTCGAACCACTCTTGTTGGTACTCATATTTCACACCATCAAGGACTAACATGCTCGACTCCGTTTTTTCCACGTAAATAGTTTTTCGACTAAGTAAAACACCCCTACACTAAATAGCAGAAGGGTTAAAGAAACTACCGCAGCCGCTTTCATCTGATAAGAGCCCAGCAACTGATACAAATACAAAGGCAAGGTACGAAAGTCTTCATTACCAAACAGAGCAATAGCACTGAGATCGCCCATTGAAAGTAGAAAGCTCAAACTAAACGCTTGGGCCAGCGGCACTTTCAATGCTTTCATCTCTACCATACGTAAACGCTGCCAACCTTTCATTCCCAAACTCGCACATAAAAAGCGATATTGTTGCTCAATATGCAGTAACGGCTGACTTAAACTCTTAATGACATAAGGTAAAGCCATCAGTGCATTAACCAACACAACCACCCAATAGGCATGACTAAAAACATCTATCCATTGACGCAGTAACAAAAATAACCCAGTACTGATCACCAACCCTGGAGTCACGAGAATGATAGTACCGATTAATTCCAACCCATTGGCTTGACCATTTTTTGCTTGTAAGCGTAGCGCCCGACTGGAAAGTAAAATCGCCAATCCAGAGATACAAGCAGTGATACTTGCCAATAAAGCGACACGAACTGATGTCCCAAGAGCTTGCCAATACGCTGAGGTTGTCAGCACTGAAAATAGTTGATCATTTATGCCACTCACAACCACCATCACTAAAGGTGGCATCACCAATAATGCGACAAGGACAATCCACACACCATCCCAAACTTTCATTCTCCAGCCATCTCGCAACCACTGCATACTGGAGTGAATAGCGCCATTTGCAACAGGCTCCAAACGAGCAAAGTAATGGAGTAAAAAGTACAGTGAAGAGCAGAGTATCATCTGCCAAATGGCTAATAAGGCACCAGTTTGCAGGTCAAAATCATATTTAATTGCCTGATAGATAGCGAGTTCAATCGTGGTGGATTTAGGGCCACCTCCCAATGCCATTACCGCAGCAAAGCTGGTAAAGCAAAGCATAAAGACTAACCCACCGATATGAGGCAATTGCTGGCGAACCCGATGCCATTCTACCCAACGAAACTTCTGCCAATGCGACATACCAAGGTGAGCACATAACTTATGCTGATCCTCAGGTATCTCTTGCAAGCTTTGCAAAATTAATCGGCTGGAATAGGGTAAGTTAAAAAACACGTGGGCCAACAAAATCCCACCCAACCCGTAGATTTGAAATGGCATCGTGATGCCTAATTCAGTCAACCATCCACTCCGTCCGTAGATGGCGAGTAAACCAAAAACAGCAACGAGCACGGGTAAGACTAGTGTCATACTAAAGAGCTTTAACAGGACATTTCGCCCCCAAAACTGGCGACGATATAATGCTAACGCTACGGGAATAGCGAGTACTAAGCTAATTGCTGTCGATAAGCACGCTTGATAGAAACTAAACCAAGTCACATACAAATAGTAGGAATCATGCCAAATTGCATCACTGGTATAACCCAGAGGTGCTTGCCGCAGTAACGAGACCACGGCAGACAACACAAATAGCACCACAAAAGCCCCAACAATGAGGCCTAATTTGGGAATTTTATTCAACACGGCTCCTTAAAATGCAACCGCATGTTGCCATTCTCGAATCCAAGCTTTGCGATGTGCGGCCACTTGCTCAGGAGAAAATTCCAATGCGTGTTTCGGTTTATCTAGTTGTTGGAAGCCTTGAGGTAACTGAGTTGCCACCACTGGATACATCCAGTTCGTTGTTGGAATCTCTTTTTGGAATGAATGGCTAACCATATAAGATAAGAATTGATCGGCTAATTGAGAGTGCGGTGATCCTTTCACCTTCGCAGCCACTTCCACTTGTAAGTAATTTCCTTCGGCAAAATCTGCCGTTGCGTAATCATGATTGTTTTCAGCAATCACGTGGTAAGCCGGAGACGTTGTGTATGACAACACCATATCCGACTCCCCTTTTAAGAACATCGAATAAGCTTCTGACCACCCTTTTGTCACAGTAACGGTTTTTTTCGCCAAACGTTGCCATGCTTGTGGTGCCTTATCGCCATAGACCGATTTTACCCACAGCAATAAACCTTGACCGGGAGTCGATGTGCGAGGATCTTGATAGATAATAGTAAGATCGTTACTTTTATCTACCATTTCACGTAAAGAGTGTGGAGGATTGGTAAGTTTTTTCTTGTTATAGACAAAGGCAAAATAGCCGTAATCGTAAGGAACGAAAGTGGTATTTGTCCATCCGTTGGGCACTTGCAATTTGGTTACATCAACGTTAGATGAAGTAAATAAGCCGGTTTTTTGTGCTTCAGTAATCAGATTATTATCCAATCCTAAAACCACATCGGCTTTGCTATGTGAGCCTTCTAGACGCAATCGGTTAAGAATCGAGACGCCATCTTCTAAGGGGACAAATTTCAGCTCACACCCACATTGACTCTCAAACCCTTTTTTCATCGCTGGGCCTGGCCCCCACTCTGATGTAAATGAATCATAGGTATATACAGTGAGTGTCTCTGTTTTTGCCCATACAGAGCTAGACAGCATTGCGGAACTTAAAACGGTCAGAGACAGTAAGTGAGATAAAGAAACAGAAGGTGGGTTTAGTCGTTTTGTTTTAGATAGTAATTTCAAGGCTCGCTCTCCTAGTATGATGAGCGGCACAGGCTTGAGGTGGATGAGAAGAATCAGAAGTTCGATTTTGACAGCCGCACTCAATTCCTACGCCAGCATTATCTGGTTCAGGTGTTTAATCACTAAGATGTGATTAACGGGTCCCGGATATCTTCCGATCTCAGCGCCGCTAACGCGGTTGGCTCCCCGATGAGTGCCGCAAATTGTAAAGCGAATTAGCTAAAGAAGCTACAATGTTGTGAATGATAAACGCGATTTTTGTGGGGTTGACCATGGCGATGAATCACCATCAACATCCAGTGAAAGAGTTACTTAGCTAATGCCTTAAGTAGCTTGTCGTGAATACCACCAAAACCACCATTACTCATCACCAAAATCTGGTCACCCGGTTGAGCTTCTTGTACGATCGCCGCAACTAAACTATCAATATCGTCTTTTACGATCGCTTTTTGATCACAGTGATCGGCAACGTCTTGCACCGACCAAGGAATGTTATTGGGTTGGAATAAAAACACTTCATCAGCGACCGATAACGAACGAGCTAAAGTTTCTTTATGAACACCTAACTTCATGGTCGCAGAACGGGGCTCAAGTACAGCCAAAATACGCTGTTGGCCAACTTTGTTACGTAAACCGCCTAAAGTCAGCGCTATCGCAGTTGGGTGATGAGCAAAATCATCATAAACAGTGATACCTCTAACCTCGCCTTTTAGCTCTAAGCGACGTTTGGTATTTACAAATTTAGCCAAAGACTCACACGCTAAGTCAGGAGTCACTCCCACATGCCGCGCTGCCGCTATCGCCATTAGCGCGTTATGCATATTATGATCGCCGACCAAATCCCATTTCACATGCCCGACAACTTGGCCTTCGAATAGAACATCGAACTGACTGGCATCCGCGGTCTGTTTTACGCCATTCCACTGATCGTTATCACCCAGAAACTCCGTTTCACTCCAACAACCACGCTCTAATACATCATGTAATGCTTCATCTTGGCGTGGTGTAAAAATACGACCATTGCCAGGAACAGTACGGACTAAATGGTGAAATTGGCGCTTGATCGCTTCCAGATCATCAAAAATATCGGCATGATCAAACTCAAGATTATTCATGACCAATGTGCGAGGATGATAGTGGACAAACTTAGAACGCTTATCGAAAAAAGCACTGTCATATTCGTCGGCTTCAACCACAAAAAACATGCTTTCACCCATACGAGCCGAGACACCAAAGTTCCCCAGCACACCTCCAACCAAAAATCCTGGCTGATAACCACAATCTTCGAGAATCCAAGCTAACATGCTAGAAGTCGTTGTTTTACCATGTGTACCAGCCACAGCTAATACCCAACGGTCATACAGTAAGTGTTCCTGTAACCATTGCGGTCCAGAGGTATAACGTAGATTGTGATTCAGTACATATTCAACGCAGGGATTACCACGACTCATTGCATTACCAATTACTACCAAATCAGGTTGTGGCTCTAATTGTTTTGGATCGAAACCTTCTATTATTTCAATACCTTGAGATTCAAGCATCGTACTCATCGGCGGATATACATTGGCATCACTACCCGTCACCTTATGTCCTGACTGGCGCGCTAACATTGCCATCCCTCCCATAAAGGTGCCGCAGATGCCCAAGATATGAATATGCATAGATATGTGCCTTACAAAAAGAGTATGTTGTTTATTAAGAGGTAACGTCTTGCTCGCCCATTATCCTCATTCAATCCGTAAAAGCGAGTCAAGCTTTATCAGGACAATGTCATTTTCCTCGTTACCATTGCTAATTTGAGACCTAAAGCAATTACTTCAGTACTCGTAATAAGTAAAGCACTCTAAAATCGCAGTAAGTGCTTGTGTTATTAAGTTGTCAGTCACTAAATCAAGCATGGAAAACTCTAAAAAGACAAAATAAGGAAAAGACATGTCTGAATTGCGTACACTCGGGGAATTCATTGTTGAAAAGCAACATGACTTTCCTCACGCAAGTGGAGAATTGTCTTCACTGTTAGCCTCCATCCGTCTCGCGGCAAAAATTGTTAACCGTGAAATTAACAAAGCCGGTTTGGTGGATATCACAGGTTCAACAGGCGTTGATAATGTCCAAGGTGAAGAGCAGCAAAAGCTCGACGCTTTTGCGAATGAAAAATTTAAAGCGGCTCTAGAAGCGCGAGACCAAGTCTGCGGCGTGTGTAGTGAAGAAGAAGATGAAGCGATTGTATTTAGCAAAGAACTCAACCGTAATGCTAAATACGTTGTGTTAATGGATCCTCTCGATGGCTCAAGCAACATTGATGTCAATGTCTCTGTTGGTACCATATTTACCATTTATCGCCGTGTTTCTCCAGTTGGCTCACCTCCTACTCAGGAAGATTTCCTACAACCTGGTAATAAACAGGTTGCTGCTGGCTATGTTGTCTATGGTTCTTCAACCATGCTGGTCTACACCACGGGTAACGGTGTCAATGGCTTTACGTATGATCCATCCATTGGTACGTTCTGTTTATCCCATGAAAACATGACGATTCCAAAAGATGGCAAGATTTATTCGATCAATGAAGGAAACTACATTCGTTTCCCGCAAGGTGTGAAGAAATACATCAAGTATTGCCAAGAAAATGTTCCAGAAGATAATCGTCCATACACTTCACGTTATATTGGTTCTCTTGTAGCAGATTTCCACCGTAACCTACTCAAAGGTGGCGTCTATCTTTACCCTAGTACACAAAGCCATCCTCAAGGTAAACTCCGCTTGTTGTATGAATGTAATCCAATGGCATTTTTGATCGAACAAGCTGGCGGCCAAGCTACCGATGGAAAAACCCGTATCTTAGATCTAAAACCGACTGAGCTACACCAACGTGTACCATTATTCATTGGCTCAACCAACATGATGAATACGGTTCATGAGTTCTTAGAAAAATATCCAGATTCAGATTATTAATCCAGATTTGAGAACCACACGCTCAAATATAAAAAAGCCAGCTGATGCTGGCTTTTCTTGTTAAATACCTGAGTTAATCCATCATTATACCGTCATCCCAAGCATCACCTTGACGATAGCGGTCACCAAAATTAGGATTCATATCATCACAAACGCCACGATACGGACGATGACGAATACCAAGCTCATAAGGGTCTTGGCTACAATATTGTTGGACACCAGCAACATACCCATCTCGGTATGAGGTATATAAGGTATCTGTTATCGCATGTTCACTCTGCTCTTTTAACTCTGCTATGGTCAGTTCGATTTGACCCGTCTTACCTTGTTCAAACCCATAATTTTGCCAAGCGTTTGAATCATCAGACATTGGTGCCTGCGAGCTACATCCTGCCAACAATCCTGCAAGTAGTAAGTAGTATTTCACGTGCGTTCTCCTATCCTGAATCGCCGCCTTCAGTATAGAAGTGGAATCAAGATCACTCTTACTAACGACACAATTAATTACAGATAATTTACACGCGCTGACACCAATCACCAGATTCAATTAACGTATCAAGATGATCACTATCTTGATAGATATAAATCCAAGCATCACCAAACGTGGTCGCAATAAGTTCACGTCGATACTCTACGGGAACATCTTCCAGCTCATCTAGCTTAGCTAGTGTCGCATCATCAACCATATAAACTTCACCTCTTATGGTGTGATGTCCCTCGACTAACCCAGGATATGGACCCAAATCGTATAAGGCGAACTCTGCTTTGGTTTCAAAATGCCCAAGCAATTGGCTATTAACCAAATACGAGTGATTACACTCCCCTTGGCGTAGGGTGCCATAAACAAAAACAAGATGTTGCACAGCGCTCTCCTTAGTCAAATTCGAACTGATACAGAATATCAACCGCGCTGGTTAACCCTGATACCGCTTCGACATACAAATCCTTCATTAACCGATAACGTACTGTAAACTCGCCCACAGAGTTAAAGATTCCCACACCATATTTCACCTGTAGACCAGGTAAAATATAACCACTGACGGTCACTTGAGAATCATCGCCCGATCCTGACGTATCGAGCTGCAAATCTTGAACGCCTACAGCTTCACCAAGCTCACCCACCAGCTTACCACTTTGTGCAAGACTTAAACCGATCAATGTCGTAGTCATGGAGTTTCCTCCACCTTCTCCATCGATATCTTGACCTCTTAAGAGATAAGACAAGGCATTTGCTTGAGGCATACTAGGATCAGAATAGACGCTAACTTTTGGTTCATCGACTGGACCCGTCACTTTTATTCCCGCCGTCACATCATCTTCAGTATTATCTGGATTACGGATCGCATTGATCGATAAATAAGGCTGATCAACCGGCCCATTCATCAAGATCTTACCTTCTTTAATAATCAAATCTTGACCAAAAGAGGTGTAAGTACCGTCTTCTAAATTAACTTCACCGGTCACAAACGGGCCTTTGTCCTTTTGCGAGACATTTAGGTGACCAATTAATCCGGCTTTCAAACCAAACGCATCCAAAAGAAAATCGTCACCAATATCAATTGAGACTGCCGTTTGTATTTCAAATGGGAATCGATTGGTCTTATCTACCGGTTTCAGATCTTTATTCAGTATGACTTGATCTTTCGACACACTGACAGCACTTGGTGGTAATTCTTCAACGGTTACACGCCCCCAAGGTAGTTTTATATTCCCCGTTATTGAGGCCAATTTGGGTTTGAGAGATAAAGATAAATCTGGAACGACTTTCGCTTCAACCATTGGTGGCATATCAACTAATAGAGATTGAGCACCAACGTGGGCATTGACTGCCCATTTGTCCATATCGGCCCAATCCGCATTTCCGGTTAATTGCAGCTTGCCATCCTGCGTTTCTATATCTGAACGCAATTGAGCTTGATAACCTGAGAAACCAATTTGAATATCGCCAGATTTTACTTCAACGGGCGTCACATCCCCACTCACGCCTATTTGTTTCACATTCAGTTGCCCCTGAACTTGAGGATGCAACATTTCACCTTTAAAGGATAAATCCGTATCAATATGAGCGGCAACTTTACTGTAGTCACCAAATTGATTCGCGAGGAAATCGATATTAAGCGGAGTGAGTTTAAGATGTCCCTGCATCTGTCTCTGTGCTTGGGTGACATCTGGAATCATAATATTCCCAGTCAGATCACCATTATTCGTCACATCGATAGACCAATCTGCAGTTAATTTATTGCCACGTAATTCACTATTCACTGAGACCTTATCCCAATGAATAACAAGTGGATTCGTTAACTCCTGAGTCAATTGGCCTTTGCTTACTGTAGCAGTTGCCTTCACTTGTGGTGGGTGATCTTTGGACCATTTAGCGGTGACCGACATATCGGCAACACCTTTAACACGAGTCTCTTGGGGTAAAAAACCATCAATTTGAGCAAAGTTAAGCTGATGAATCGATACATTCACAGCACCGCTTTTTCCAAGTGACGCATCCTTATCAAGACAAATCGAAGCGTCTCCCTGCTGCCAGCAATGCGCTGCAATGTGTGCCGTTTGCTGCGCGACGTCTAAGCTTAACGCCGTTGCTTTGTTAATAGCCCAACGCCCTTGCGGAGAAGTGATACTCCATTGGTCAATTTGCCCTTGCCATTTAATGGTTGGTTTTTGCGTCAACTTACCAGAGACAGCCAAGTGAGTACTCAATTTAGGGTCAGGTGCAGTCAGATCTAGCGATACATGATGTTTGAGCTCTGAACCTTGCGCTTTTATGGTCACTCGGCTGATTTTTTCTTGTTGATAACGAATATTCTCGCCTTGAACCACCAAATCTAAGGTGGGCTCAACCAAAGGTGATACAGAACCTGTAAGAGAAACCTGATCAATATCGACTAACTTTTGCCAGTGGATTTGCTTACCAGCAACCGATAATTGAATATCAGGTTGTTTTGCTTGACCACGAAATTGCAGCGTTCCTTCAATATTGCCTTGTGCATCGGGCAAAGATTTACTTAAGTCGGGAACATGAACGGCCACATCCAAATTCCACACATCATCAAGCGTGCCATGAGCTGTAATTTTATTTAGCCCGTGGGCAAGTGTTATGCCTTGTGTCTTAACTTTAACCTGACTACTCGCGCTAGCATCACTGGCCGTTAGCTGCCCAGCAACGTGTAATGGATAATCTCGAACTTCCCCATCAACACTTAACTTCGGTAACTGAATTTGCCAACCACCTTGCTCAGTTAAAGACCCTGAAGTTTCAACATGACCACTGATATTTCCTTGGGCTTGTGGCCATTGCTTGCCTGGCTGGATATCTTGCATATCGACATTCGCTTGCCAATTCACCAGACCTTGCCAGTTAGCCGCAGCAGTACCTGATATATGACCGCCCAATGTATCTAAAGCCAAGGAAGAAAGCTGGATATCATGCAATGAGCCTTTCCCTTGAAGATTAAAGTGCGTCGTAGGGATCGCCTTGCCTGAAGCTGACCCTTGCAGAGCAATACGATATTGCTGCAGATTTCCTTGCGCAACCAAATCAGGAGACTTAAGTTGGTAGTCTGCCTCTCCCCGAAGCGGCCATTGTGCATCCACCTGAGTGACATGAAGAGCAAATGGCATATTAGGCTCTAAGGTTTTTAACTGCCCCTGTAATCGAGCTTTCGCTTGTCCAGACAACTGAGCTTGCATGGTTAGATTCGCCACGCTGCCGTTAGCTGTTAATTGAATGCGTTGCCCAGCAAACTCTTTCAAATTAAGCGTCGTGTCTAAGTTTAAATTAAGAGGATAACCACCACTTAATGTCGCCTGCCCATACAGATTGGCTTTGCCTTGCGGCATATTGACATTCAACTGCTTAATCGTCACATCATGGTTATACGCAGAACCTTTTAAACCAAGATGACGAACAATAACGGGGGAATCTTGCACCAAGGTAAAATCATGCACATCAAATTGTTCAACATCGATATCCACCGGTATGGTTATCTCGGGCAATGTGATTGGCGAAACCTGCTTGTTTGATTGCGCTTTTTTCGGAGCCTGTCCTTGCGGCTTAGCCTCAGATTTAGCCAATTGTAATTGCACGCTCTGCCACAATGTTTTCCCCAACTCAATTCGATTACCTCGCATCGAAGCTCGTGTTTCAAGATGCTGCCAATTCAGTTTGGTTCCATGAATATCAAGTTCGGTATCATCTGCGATCAATAACGGAATATACAGAGGGATTGGCGTAGCAATGCCAGTGACAGAACCAGAATCAGCGGAAGTATCCTCTGCTGATGGCTCTGTCGAACGAAGAGTAAGATGTAATCCAGTCGTTTTTACTGTACGCAAGCAAATTGCGGGCTCAAGTAAGCAGTGGCCTTTGATGCCTAAACTCAATGAATCAGCTGTAACATCTATCCCCAAATCAGGATTGTTATAGCGCACACCTTTTAAGGTAAAACTGGGGTATAAGGCGCCAGATGAGCCCTTAATTGTTAATTGAGGAACCCAGCTCTGAACAGCAACAAGAATCGTTTTCAAGCCTGAATGACTAAACAGTAAAGAACCAACAAAAACGGCAGTAATTAGCAGTAATGCAGTTAAAAACAGCGAGACCAACTTGGTCCATTTCAACGCAATATGGATCATAATTCAGGGCCTAGCGTAAAGTGAATACGGAATTGATCGCCAGGATCTTTATTAAGCCCCCACGCAAAATCGAGACGTAAAGGTCCAACAGGTGAGATCCAACGAACACCAAATCCCGTACCTGTTTTCCAATTTGGCAGGGTGTCAAAAGCATCACCACCATCAACAAATAAAGCGCCCCACCAATTTCCCGTAATTCGATATTGATACTCTAACGATCCGGTGGCTAGATATTTGGCTCCCGCTAGTGACCCACTAGAGTCTTCAGGAGAAATGGATTCATATTCGTAACCACGAATGCTGTTATCACCACCAGCAAAGAAACGTAAAGAAGGGGAAATTTTATCAAAATCTTGAGCAAGGTTAGCTCCACCATCAAGACGAATGATCCCACGATGGTTTTGCCCATAACTACGAATCCAAGAGGTTCCAGCCTGCACTCGAAAAACTTGGGTCTCAGAGAACAAAGAAGGATCGCCATATTCTAAAGTGATCGATTCTTTATCACCCCACATAATGACTGAGTTTTTAATTCGCGTTCGGGTTCGAGTATAAGTCACCCCTGGCAGCACGAAGCGACCAATATCATCTAATTCACCCTGTTCATAGTTTTCAACCAAATAACGAGCAAAAACAGTTCGATGCCAGCCATCATCCATTAACCAGTGACGTTCTATAGCTAAATTAGATTCTAAGCTTTTGGTGTCGAGACTATCGACATGCTTCATACCATATGCAATACGATAGTACTGATGTAAGACATCTTCGAGAGGAATCTTATAACTTAGTGTGATGACCTGCTCAGGCTCTGAAATAGAAAAACTACTATTAAAACTGTGGCCGTATTTGTTTACCCAAGGCTTTTTCCATGTCAACGTCCCTTTCACTCCGACATCAGTTGAATAACCTATCCCAGTTTCGAGTTGATTACGCGCCTGCGGAGCCAAAGAAACATTCATTGGTAATTTTCGGCTTTTATCTAGGTTTGATAAGTCCGGCTCAACTAATACCGATGAGAACCATTCTGTTGTTGAAAGCGCCTGATTAAATTGCCCAACTTTCGATACATCGTATGGGTCACCCTCTTTGTATGGCTGTAGCGAAGCGACACGGTCCGTTTCAATTTGGTTACCAGTGATGGTCGTCGAGCCAAATTGATAACGAATACCACTGGCAAAATGCAGTTGTATAAATGCTTGATTTAATTCGGGAGAAACACCTAACTGATTTTTGGTGAATTTGCCATTAAAGTAACCTTTGCGTAACGCTAAGTTACTGATATTACTTTTTAGCTTGTCGTATTTGCTGTGATCTAAAGGATCGCCCACCTTCAATCCAGACTGGCGAATAAGATTTTGAAAATCTTTATCGCTGTCTGCTTCACCCGTGATTTCAACATCCACTTTGGCGATCTTAGTGACAACGCCCGGACTCACCGTCGCAATTAATTTATCGTCACCTTCCACCTCAAAACTGACCGCAGGATGGTAGTAACCAAGTGCATTCAAGGCCTCAATGATGTCTTGCTTAACTTGAGACTGAAAACGTAATTTAGTGGAATAGTCTTCTTTAGGAATAGAAGATAAATACGCCTGTACATTCTTCTCAAGGGAACCATCGATTCCCTGGATGTCTAAATCGACATTGGCGAAAGAAGAAGCAGAAAATAGCATTGCGCTGATAAACGCTGGAAAAGATGTTCGTCTCATGCTTAATTAAGGGAAATCATGTTCAGCAGGTTCTATGTCGTTAGCTAATAATCATACAGTGAAACGATAACCTCGTCTGTACGGAAACAGTCAAATATCGAATAAGTCTCTAAAAGAGAGTCTCGGTCAGCGCCAACAACAAAGGAATCACTATGCTCAATAAACAAGAAATGATCACTGCGGAAACCGCATTACCAGGTCGTTCAACCCCAATGGCAATCGAAGGCACTCACTACGTCAATCAAACCAGCATGACGGCAGAACCAACGGAAGGTCAGGAACAAATTCTGATTGGTATGGGTTGCTTCTGGGGAGTCGAACGTCTGTTCTGGCAACTTGATGGCGTTATTTCTACTTCAGTAGGTTACTCAGGTGGCTTTACACCAAATCCAACCTATGAAGAAGTCTGCACCGGTAAAACCGGCCATGCCGAAGTCGTTCGCGTTATTTACGACAAAGCCGCCCTACCAATAAAAGAGCTATTGACCTACTTTTGGGAAAAACACGATCCTACTCAAGGCATGCGTCAAGGCGGTGATTTAGGTACGCAATACCGTTCTGCTATTTACTATTTCACAGAAGAGCAAAAAGCGGCTGCTGAAGAAACAAAACAGGCTTATCAAGCACTGCTGTCTGATAATGAGATGAACAACATCACCACGATTATCGAACCAGCACAACCTTACTACTATGCAGAAACTTACCACCAACAATACCTCGCCAAGAACCCAGAAGGTTACTGCGGATTAGGCGGTACAGGTGTTTGCTTCCCTCCTAGTCTACAAGGCTAAACGCGCGTTTTCCCTGCTGGAGATTGATCTCCAGCAGGCTCTACTCCAACTATGGCTATCCCATTTTTCAGTTTGATCATTCATGCCAAAAATATGTTAGGGTGCACCGCTTTCACCGTACTCAGTTTGATCAACGGCCTCAGCTAAACGTCGCCATTTAGCAACACGCTAATGACTTAAAATGTAAGGATTGCTATGAAGCTATTTGTTCCTATTGCTCTATTATTGAGCGTGATTACTTTTACCTCGCAAGCACACAATTTAAAAATCGGTCACTCTGTACCTGCAGTGAAAGTGCAACATCAAGGCGAGATTTTTTGGCATCATAATAAAATCACCTTTGCACCTTGGTCGAGCAGTCAAATGGTAGGAAAAGTTCGTATCATCCAAGCAATTGCTGGGCGAAGTAGTGCCAAAGCAATGAATGCCCGACTGATGCAGGCCATTACTAAAGCAGAATTCGACTCCAACCGTTATCAAACGACTACGATCGTTAATCAAGATGATTCGATTTGGGGAACAGGCTCTTTTGTAAAATCTTCAGCGATTAGTGCGAAGAAAGAGTACCCATGGTCATCAATCGTGCTTGATGAAAATGGTCAAGTCGCCGCTCGATGGCACTTAAAGCCCGAAAGTTCTGCCATTATTGTTCAAGATAAGAATGGCAAAATTTTATACACACACGAAGGCAAACTCTCTCAAGATGAAATAGAGCATGTTCTTCATTTAGTCCAAGTTGAGCTTCATTCGTAACAATTTATTAATAGTATCAATTAATCTTAGCTAGCCTTATTGCCACTTTGTTATGCTATAACATATTTACTCGCAGTGTTTAAATTTTGGTAACCAATGAGGCTAACTGTTGCACCATTCACCACAATAAGTCTGAAGTCATTAGCATCGTTGGCAATGGCGATTTGTGTTCTATGGATGAGCGTGGCTTTCGTAGCCCATGAAACAGATTATGATGTGTCACATCACCATCATATGTGTCAACATTACCACCATGTAAATACTGCGCTACTTCCCCACGTTCCAGCTCTGCCGATTTGGCAACCTCACACGATAAACTCACCTTTAGAGCGTGACTTACCCTTGCGTTTTATCGCCATTACTCGTCAGGCTCGGTCACCACCTTACAACTCTCCAATTTAAATTCACTACTATTTTTATTATTTGGAGTTGTCGATGTTTACCAAATCACTATTAAGCTTAACGCTATCTGCAGCCCTAGCCTCTACCGCTATGGCAAATGAAGAATTTACCCAACATGAAGCGCATGTACATGGGCATGTCGAATTAAATATTGCTCAGGATGGTCAAGACCTATTAATCGAAATCGATGCCCCTGGCGTCGATGTCGTTGGCTTTGAACATGAGCCGACTAATGCAGAACAACATAAAAAGATTGAACAAGCGCTAGCGCTATTAAACGACTCTGGGCAGTTGTTTTCCTTAAGCCATGCCGCCGGATGTAAAAGTATCGACGTATTGGTCACGACCAGTGTTGGCGATGAAGATCACGACCATGACGAGCATGAGCATGAGCATGAGCATGAGCATGAGCATGAGCATGAGCATGAGCATGAGCATGAGCATGAGCATGAAGAGCATAGCCAGCACCATGAGCACGAAGAAGAACATCATGAACATGGGGCTTTCAATGCACAATATCAGTTCCGTTGTGACCACATTGAACAATTGAATACACTCGAAACACATTGGTTTAAGCACTTTTCCAACACTCAAGAGTTGGACGTCAACGTGTTCACGGACAAACGCCAAACCTCACTAGAACTCACACCAGAACGTCACATTATATCTCTATAAGTGACTTTAGGAGGTAAGTGCCCACTTACCTCCTATGGATAGAAGGATTTATGATGAGCGTCGACCAAACTGTAAACTCATCGGCAGTAATTGAACTTAACAGCGTTCATTTTCAATGGCCAAAAGCCTCCCGTAATACATTAGAGATTGAGACTTTGTCAGTAGCAGCTGGTGAGCACTTATTTATAAAAGGGCCAAGTGGTTGTGGTAAATCAACGTTACTTGGGTTGCTGACCGGAATTACTCAAGCGACTCAGGGAACAGTAAACGTGTTACAACAGGAATTAACACAGCTACGAGCCAGCCAACGAGATAAATTTCGAGCCGATAACATCGGGTATATTTTTCAGCAATTTAACTTACTTCCTTATCTTTCCGTGATCGAAAATGTCACCTTACCTTGCCAATTGTCATCACAGCGCAAAGCCAGATTAAAAGAATCCCCAGAGCGTAGTGCATACCAACTACTCTCTAGATTGAAAATACCTGAATCATTATTAAACAAACCGGTGATTGAGCTCAGTATCGGTCAACAACAACGGGTTGCTGCCGCGCGAGCCTTGATTGGAGAACCTAGTTTAATTATTGCTGATGAACCGACATCGGCTCTTGATTTCGATACGCGCAGTACTTTTATTGACCTCCTGCTAGATGAATCTGACCGCGTAAACTCAACACTTATTTTTGTCAGTCATGATCCTACTTTAGAAAAGCGATTTAACCGAAGTGTGTACTTACCTGATTTAAATCGAGCAGGAGGAACACAATGAAAGTTATCTTTAATTTAGCGTGGAAGAGTGTCTTAAACCGCAAAACGACGGCACTACTTGTTGTTCTAACGGTCGCAATATCTGTCGTCTTATTGCTGGGAGTAGAACGAATACGAACTCAAGCTAAAGCGAGTTTTGCAAATACGATTTCAGGCACAGACCTTATCATCGGCGCTCGCTCAGGCCAGGTCAATCTACTGCTCTACTCCGTCTTTCGTATCGGTAATGCGACCAATAACATTGATTGGCAAAGCTTCCAAAAATTTGCTCACCACAAAGCGGTAAGCTGGGCTATTCCTATCTCTTTGGGCGATTCTCACCGAGGCTTCCGAGTAATGGGAACCAATCAAGATTATTTTGCGTATTATCGCTATGGACGTAAGCAACCACTAACTTTTCAAGCAGGTAAACCGTTTAAAGGGCTATTTGACACAGTTATCGGCTCAGACGTTGCTAAAAAGCTCGGCTATCAAATAGGCAGTAAAATTATTATCGCGCATGGCATAAGTGATGTGGGTTTTAGCCGTCACGACAACTTACCTTTTACTGTGGTCGGGATATTGAAGCCAACCGGAACTCCGGTAGATAAAACCGTCCATGTGTCATTACCTGCTATTGAAGCCATTCATGTGGGGTGGGAATCAGGAGCGCATATTGGCGCAACACCGAGTGCAAATACCCTCAAACAGCATAGTTTCGCACCACAACAAATCACAGCCATGCTAATCGGTTTGAAATCAAAAATTCAGACCTTCGCTTTACAGAGAACCGTTAATAATTATCGACAAGAACCATTGAGTGCAATCATGCCCGGCGTTGCGTTACACGAACTATGGAGCATGATGTCTGTTGCAGAACAAGCCCTAACAACAATATCCGCCTTTGTCGTTATTGCGGGCTTACTCGGAATGTTAAGTAGCTTGCTGACGAGCTTGCAAGAAAGACGACGTGAGATGGCAATACTGCGAGCGATGGGAGCAAGGCCAAAACATATTTTTGCCCTGCTAATCAGTGAAGCAAGCCTGCTCACTTTTACCGGAATTCTGCTGGGATTATTACTCCTCTATGCACTGTTAACCATCGTCAGTCCGCTCATAGAACAAAGCTACGGCATCGTGATCGATTTTACAGGCATCAGCAACTACGAGTGGCACCTTATCGCTTATATTCAACTCGCAGGAATCATCATTGGTGTTATTCCAGCTCTGCGAGCTTATCGTCAATCTCTCAGTGATGGCATGACCATCAGATTATAGGAAACAGAATGACCAAATCGCTTTTTATACGCGCCTTACTTTGCCTTATATGGCTTCCGAGCTGTGCGTATGCCGAAGATGCGCTTACTCTAGATTGGATAGATTTAATTCCTCAAAGTGAGCGAGCACTCTTCGATAAACAAGGTATGCCAGTAACAAACCACAACGGAAATGCGCCTGCGGCTCAATCTAAATTGGGCGGAGTTCGCAAAGAATTAAATGGCAGCGTGGTGAAAATCCCCGGATTTGTCATTCCGTTAGAGGGAGATGAAAATCAAATTACCGAGTTTTTGCTGGTGCCTTACTTTGGTGCTTGTATCCATGTGCCACCACCACCGCCCAACCAAATTATTTATGTAAAATTTCCGCAAGGAGCAGCAGTTCAAGAGTTGTGGGATGTCGTTTATGTGACGGGAAAACTCAAAACAGAATCGACTGACTTAGAACTTGGCCAGACAGGTTATACATTGGAAGGAACAACAATCTCTATTTATGAAGATGGCGAAGAAGAAACCTCGATTAACTAGAGTTAGCATTTTGATTTAACCTACGATTAATACCAATCAGCGCAGTAAAAATGACTGTGAAACTAGTGAACCAATATTGCGCAATTACTGGAGAAAAAAGATTGGTATTAATCGAGATAGCTGGATAAGTAAATTAAAAGAGCAACATAAGCTGCGATGATTACGCCAATGACTAGGTGCCTCTTAAATCTCAATGTTTTCTGGTTTTTCATTTACACACCTCTGAGATAGGCAACAATTTTAACAAATTATTAGCATATTAGGTAGCGCAAATTTGTGCACTCTACTCCAGACTTTTACTAGCTCATCTAGCAATAAACGGGTACATTTTACTCTATGAACCTTTTTTCACCGTTTCAGGAACACCATGTCAACGCCGAAAAATCCAGTCGTTATCGAACATGAGGAAAGCGCCAATCACTCAGGTAATGAAAAGAAAAGTACCTATGTGAAAGACAGTGCAAGCCGTATTCTGAATATTGCGCATCAGCAAGGCTTAGACGCGCTATTACAAGACGAAAAGCCTAAACACACGCCTTATGAAAGAGCGATAAAACGGGAAAGAAAACGCCGTGAAGAAAGGCAGCGTAATTTAGAAAAGATCATTAAATTGGCACATGTCTCTTGTCACAACGAAACGGCTGGCGATCCTGATCAAGATTGGTTGCATCGCTTTTTTGACATGGCCCAAGATATTCACAACTCCTCAATGCAACGACTGTGGGCTCAGGTATTGAAACGAGAAGTGACTAATCCGGGCTTTACTTCAATGAAGGCACTGAAAATATTACAGGACATGACGCCGAAAGAAGCACAGATCCTTCAGCGCGCTGCAGCACTTTCGTGTAGTTTTGGCAGCGATCATAGCCTTAAACTTCTTTTTGGTGTACGAGCGCAAAATGGCAGTATATTCCGGTTAGGTAAACGGGATTCGACCGTAACCGTCAATATTGGTAACTTCAATATCCCTTACTCAAGCCTATTGGTCCTGATTGAACTAGGTCTACTGCACGCCACAGAATTAGAATCAGGGGAAATAGAAATGGATCCCCCATTGAGTTTGGCTTATCAAGGAAAGAACCTCGCATTGCAGCCATCGGGAAAAGGTATACGCTTGCTTTATTATCGTTTCAGTCCTACAGGGAATGAGCTTTGTCGACTATTAGGTAATAAACCGAACATGTCGTATTACGACCAGTTAGTCGCTTTACTTAGTCAAAAATTTACCATTCAGAGTGAAGTGACCAGCACTTTCCATCATGAAGTCTAAAAAACAAAAATCAGGTGATTACCTGATTTTTGCAACAACAGTAACATATTATGATTAGGTGATAATTGTTCTCTGCCTTAACGCTTCAAGACACAAATCCACTAGCTCATTAATGGATGCTTCACCCGCGGGTAAGTCAATCTCAGGGCTCTCTGGTGCTTCATAAGTAGAATCGATTCCGGTGAAATTAGCAATTTCACCTGCACGAGCCTTTTTGTATAAACCTTTTGGATCGCGTGATTCACACACATCAAGTGACGTATTAACAAAGACTTCGATAAACTCACCTTCGGGCAATAGATCACGAACCATTTGACGCTCAGCTCGATGCGGTGAGATAAAAGCGGTTAAAACAATTAACCCGGCATCTGCCATTAATTTTGCTAACTCACCAATACGACGAATGTTTTCTCGGCGGTCTTGTTCAGAAAATCCCAAATCACTGCATAAACCATGGCGAACGTTATCGCCATCAAGTAAATAGGTGTGAAAACCTAACTGAGCTAAACGGGTTTCTAACGCGCCAGCAATCGTCGATTTTCCTGCACCGGATAGGCCAGTAAACCACAGTACGGCAGGCTTTTGCTGTTTTAACTCGGCTCGTAAGTGCTTATCCACCGCATGTTGATGCCACACGATATTGTCATCTTTCACTTTAGGTGCTGAGCTCATAGTCTCATCCTTCTACAGATTATTGTTAATGAGCCACACCATTGGCTCATTAACTTAAAATGGAAAAAATACCGGAATTAATGTGATAACTAAGGTCGAATAAACCAAAGAAATCGGAATACCAATGCGTACATAATCACGTAGTTTGTAATTCCCTACGTTATAGACCAATAAATTAGTTTGATAACCATAAGGAGATATAAAACTGGCGCTCGCCCCAAACAGCACAGCCATAATAAATGGCATGGGATCCACCCCATACCCGACAGCCATGCTATATCCAATGGGAAAAGCCAGTGCTGCGGCGGCATTATTGGTAACTAATTCGGTGAGCACTAACGTGACCAAATAGGTTGCGACCATGGCTCCAAATGCCCCCCATCCATTAAACGCATGGATAAACATCGCCCCCATTTTTTGCGACAAGCCAGTACTTATCATCAATTGAGCGATAGAGAGTGCAGAACCAACAATCATAATAATGTCGACAGGAAACCGGCGACGCAAATCACTAATCGTCAAGATTCCTGTGGCTAATAACAGGATAAGGTATCCCGCCAAGCCTTTAATTATTGGACATAAATGAAGTAACGCACCAGCAATCACCGCTATAAATCCCAACAATACTAACCAAGATTTCTGACTATCCAGTTTGGCGCTAGTATCCAAATCGTTAATCAATACAAATTCACGACTGTGCTCATCACGTTGTGATTCAAATTGCTTACCCGGCACCAGTACTAACGTATCGCCAGCAGTTAAAACGATATTGCCTAGCCCACCATCCAGACGCTCATGCCCGCGACGAATGGCAACAACAACCGCATCAAAACGTTCCCTAAATCGAGACGATTTTAATGTCTTATTACAAACACTGGCTGAAGAACTCACAACAACTTCAACAAAGTTTTGCCCATTAAGTTCTTTCTGCCCAAACAGGGTTAAACCGGAAATCTCTTGTAAAGTAGAAACACTTTCAACATCGCCACAAAATAGTAAGTGATCATTGGCTTCGAGAACAAAATCTGGGGTGACAGAAGGTAAACTGTGCCCTGATCGAATCACTTCAGCTAGATACAACTTACGCAATTCACGAAGATTATTTTGCGCAATGCTTTTACCGATGAGTGGTGAATCATCTTCTACAATCGCTTCTAAAAAGTAAGGTAAATCTCCACCTTGAGTTTGTTCATCTGTATTGGGCAATAAATAACTCAAAGGGATAAGAATTAATACGCCAACTATCATTACCGCTAAGCCAATAGTGGTAGGCGCAAAAAACGTTAATGCAGGTAATCCTGCATCCTCAACAAAGCTATTAATAATCAGATTAGTTGAGGTGCCTATTAGCGTTAATGTGCCACCAAATATTGCTGCATATGATAATGGAATCAGCAACTTAGAAGGCGCATGCTGTTGATTGCGCTTAATAGCCCCAATCAATGACACAACGACCGCAGTATTATTGGTAAATGAAGACAAAAAGGCCGTAGAAAGGCCCAGTTTGGCAATGACAGTACCTAGGTGTCCGGTGGAAATGTTCCGACTTACCCAACTAATCAGTCGCGTTTTTTCTAGTGCTGCAGACACTAAGATCAGTAACACTAACGTGACTAATGACGAGTTAGTAAAATTGACAGCTAAGTCTGAAACATCCATTAATCCGGAGAAATAGGCGATGACAGTAGCGCCAGCGAACACAATACTAGGCTTGAGTCGAGTAACCAATAAACACGTTATAACAGCAAGCAATATTGCTAATACCAGCCCCTGTTCCCACATAATCATCCCTAAATAGGGAGGGAGAGCTTCCCTCCCTCACACGATTACTTAAGTAATTGGCTTAAATCTTTCGCACCCCAATGAGGGAAATGCTTACGAACCAATGCATTAAGTTCTAATTCAAACGCGCTGAATTGATCTGCTTGAACAGCCACATTATGTAGACTTTCACGAATCATCCCAGCACCAACGGTCACATTGCTCAGACGGTCAATAATGATAAAACCACCGGTATCGGCACAGTCTTGGTATTTATCAAGAGCAACTGATTCATTGAAAGACCATTCACATAAACCAATGCCATTGAGAGGCAGTTGCTGAGTTGGTGATGTTTCAAGGGTATTGATGTCGTATTGATGACGAATACTCTCTACATGCCCTACTGTTTTCTTGCCAGCGATCTTAATGTCGTAATCACGATTGGCTTCCAACGGTTGATCAGTCATCCAAACGACATCGGCTAACAAGTGGTTGGTATGCGCAACATCAGAGCTTTGTGGCACAATCAGGTCGCCACGACTGATATCAATCTCATCCGTTAGCGTCAATGTGACAGCTAGACCAGCTTGAGCCGATTGCAAGTCTCCATCGAAGGTAACAATACGTTCAATCGTTGATTCTTTACCTGACGGTAGCGCCTTAATTTTATCGCCAACGTGGACTGTGCCAGCAGAGATAGTGCCCGCAAAACCACGGAAATCGAGGTTCGGACGGTTAACATACTGCACAGGGAAACGAAAATCTTCATTACCTTTTGGTGCATCTATATCTACGTCTTCAAGAAGTTCCAGCAGGGTTGGACCTTGATACCAAGTCATATTCAGACTTTGATCTACCACGTTATCGCCTTCTAAAGCCGAGATCGGAATGATCTTAATATCTGTTTCCCCACGTAAGTGTTCTGAGAAATCTAAATACTGCTGTTTAATTTCTTCAAAACGATCTTGTGAGTAATCGACCAAGTCCATTTTATTTACGGCAACGACAAAGTGTTTAATACCCAGTAGATTCGAAATAAACGAGTGACGACGTGTTTGATCCAATACACCTTTACGACCATCGACCAAGATTACTGCCACTTCACAAGTTGATGCACCAGTTGCCATATTACGAGTGTATTGCTCATGTCCTGGAGTATCAGCAATGATGAACTTACGTTTCTTGGTTGAGAAATAACGGTAAGCAACATCAATGGTGATGCCTTGTTCACGTTCTGCTTGAAGACCATCCACAAGCAAAGCCAAGTCTGGGCGTTCACCAGTAGTACCAACACGTTGACTATCAGAACGAACAGCCGCCAGTTGATCTTCATAAATTTGTTTTGAATCGTGTAGCAAACGGCCGATTAAGGTACTTTTACCATCATCTACGGATCCACAAGTAAGGAAGCGCAGTAGTGATTTGTGTTGGTGTTGATTGAGGTAACCTTCAATACCTAGCTCAGCAAGTTGAGCTTGAACTGCATTATTCATACTCTTTCCTTAGATCCTTAGAAGTAACCTTGACGTTTTTTCATTTCCATCGATCCGGACTGATCGTGGTCGATCGCACGGCCTTGACGTTCACTTGAGGTCGTCACCAGCATCTCTTCGATGATTTCTGGCAGAGTTTGCGCTTCAGACTCCACTGCACCAGTTAATGGGTAACAACCTAACGTACGGAATCGAATACTTTTATGCTGCAGCTCTTCACCAGGAAGCAGTTCCAGACGATCATCATCTTTCATAATGATCATGCCATCACGCTCAACCACTGGGCGCACCGCTGAGTAGTAAAGAGGAACGATTTCAATCCCTTCTAGGTAGATGTATTGCCAGATATCTAGCTCAGTCCAGTTAGATAGCGGGAACACACGAATACTCTCGCCTTTGTTGATTTGGCCGTTATAGGTATGCCAAAGCTCTGGACGTTGGTTCTTAGGATCCCAAGTATGGTTTTTGTCACGGAATGAGTAAACACGCTCTTTCGCACGTGATTTTTCTTCATCGCGACGAGCGCCACCAAAGGCGGCATCAAAACCATATTTGTTCAGTGCCTGTTTCAGTGCCTGAGTTTTCATCACATCAGTATGTTTTGAACTATTTTCAAAAGGACTGATATTCATCGCTAAACCTTCTGGGTTCTTATGCACGATTAAATCGAGATCGAATTTTTTCGCGGTATCATCACGAAACTTGATCATCTCTTTAAACTTCCAATTGGTATCGACATGCAGCAACGGGAAAGGAATTTTGCCCGGATAAAACGCTTTACGCGCTAAGTGCAGCATGACCGATGAATCTTTACCAATCGAATACATCATGACAGGATTGGAAAATTCAGCCGCCACTTCACGGATGATATGGATGCTTTCAGCCTCAAGTTTTTTCAAATGAGTTAAGCGTTGTTGATCCATCTTATTGCTTCCTTTTAGTTTGCCGACAAGCTAGCTTGCTTTCTCTCAAACTGAGCTTTGTGACTCTGCAATATGAATATTAAGCGTATTGGAATTGAGTATGTGGTTGTTGCTCACTGCCAAACCATTGCAGCTTATCGGCCAATGAGACCACTTCACCTACGACAATCAATGCCGGTGATTGCGCCTCTTTTGCCAACTCAGCTAACTGGTTTAACTGACCACGGAATACTTTCTGTGTTGCCTGAGTACCGCGTTCAATAATGGCAATCGGTGTTGATGCTTGACGACCATGGGAAATAAGCTGTTGAGCAATAAATTGGGATTTCATCAACCCCATATAAATAACCAGTGTTTGATGACCTCTAGCCAGCGTTGACCAATCCAGATCATCAGCATCTTGTTTTCGGTGTCCGGTCACAAACAACGCTGACTGAGCAAAATCACGATGAGTGAGGGGGATACCTGCATATGCAGTAGCACCCGCAGCGGCAGTAATTCCAGGGACGACATGAAAGCGAATCCCTTCATCGAACAATATTTCTAGCTCTTCACCACCACGACCAAACATAAAGGGATCGCCACCTTTAATGCGTACGACACGATGACCTTGTTTGGCAAAATCAACGAGCAGTTGGTTAGTTTTTTCTTGAGGAACACTGTGATGACCAGCACGTTTACCTACGCAAACTAAGATGACATCACTTGGAACCAAAGCCATGATTTCTTCTGATACGAGATAGTCGTAAAGCACAACATCTGCTTGCTGCAGAAAGTTTAACGCTTTCACAGTTAACAGCTCTGGGTCACCAGGACCAGCACCAATTAATGCCACTTCACCAGCAGGCAATTGGCTGCGAGAAAGCTGAGTCACAGCATTAGTCAGTGCCTGTTTTTCAACTGACATTAAATTTGGGGATTTACGAGCTATTGAGGATACGTCTATCACGTCTGCCATCTTTGTCATCCTTTACTCAATTCATGGGTTGCATTATGAGCAGAGGAAGTTATTACCTGAAATTCTAAAATTTCATTTTTTATTCGAAAAATTGATATAGCATTGGCATGATTGAAGCATTGATTAATCAAAAATACAGTCAATACTTTGTTACACAAGGGTTACAAGCAAACACGACATAAAATGTGGGTATGATAAACAGCCGCACTTTTCTCAGGTTACCTAGTCAATAAAATTATTTTTACCTTAGATTGACGAAAATAGTGATGTTGATTTGCTATGAAAAGTTGTAAACCTATGCGTAAATCTGCAAACAACGAGAGCCAGTAAGGAGATTGTATGTCCCTGAACATCTTCAAAAACTATTTAAGCCAACACCAGTTTTCAGCCAATGATATTGCCTTACTGTGTGAACATGCTTCTCTTATCGAGTTGCCCACTAGTCACGTTTTTATCCATCAGGGACAAAATCCGCAATACGCTTACTTTTTACAATCGGGTTTATGTCATGCCAGCTATCTGACTGCAGCAGGGGAAGAAATTGGAAAAAGTTTCTTTTGGGAAGAAGATTGGATTATAGGCTTTGAAAGCCTTATTACTCAGGCACCTAATCCTTATTTGCTTGAGTCATTAACCGATGTTAGCGTAGTACAGATTCCTCTCGACTTACTACAAGAGTGGCGTGAGCAAACAAACCCGCTATACATGCGCTTATTGGAGATGGAATGGCTGTTGAAAGAACAGAAAGAACGATTCCAACTCTTTTATAGTGCGCAAGAGCGCTATCAGCTATTCCAGCAACAGTTCCCTCATTTGCTAGAACAGATCAGCAATAAAAGGCTGGCAGATTATTTAGGAACAAATGAACAAGCACTATTAGAGATGAAACAAGCTTTTCTTGACGATTCTCACCGTAAATCATAAAAATTAAATAGAGGCAAAAATGGATATTAATTGGCAATGTGTCAGCTTTGATGAACTATCAACACGCCAACTCTACGAAATCATAAAACTGCGTGTCGACGTCTTTGTCGTGGAACAAAATTGCCCCTATGAAGAATTGGATAATAAAGACCATCAGCCAGGCGTTAAACATCTCCTAGGCTACCTGAATGATGAACTGGTTGCATACTCGCGACTACTGCCTGCTGGCGTTAGTCTTCAACACTTAAGCATAGGACGCGTCATCACTAAGCAGAGCGCCAGAGGTTCTGGCCTTGGTAACCAACTACTTGAGCAAGCAATTAACCACTGCAACCAATACTGGCCTAATCAAATCATAGAAATCGAAGCACAGGCCCATTTACAAAAATATTATGAGCACCATGGCTTCGTTAAACATTCAGAACCATTTATGCTCGATGGCATTCCCCACATCGAAATGCAAAGAGCCAACTAAAGAAACAACCAAAGGAATTGATAAGCGATTCCTTTGGGTTAACTATTTACAGCTATGCGATACCCTATTATTTGCTCCGGCCAAAGCTGCCATTCGACATGCGGAAAAACATCACAGATTTATCATTTTTTTCCAACTGTAAGATGTCGAGTTCGCCCTGCTTATTCAATTTATATCTGACTAACTGACCACGTTTAATGTGGCTAAGTGGCTTATCGCTTCCTTCAATCTTAACCAATGCGCCAAGATCCGCCATCGAGAGATCGTTATTACGGAACACAGCGGCTAGTGTATCTCCTTTTTGCACGATATATTGATGCCATTGCTTAGATTTCGGCGCGCTATTCTCACTACTCAGTTGCTCACTTAAGCCCACCGTATTCACATCAATACTGATTCGCTGTTCTTGAGACGGTTGCTGCGTAGAGTTAAGTTTAGGTAGCGGAATAAAAGCAATAACGAGCACGACTGGAATAAGTATTTTAAGCCACAATCGATGGCGCTTGGGCAATGACATCCAACACGCCTTACCAGCTGCGGGAAAATTACGCCACTGAATGCTACCAACCCATTTAGAGACAAATGCAACGTAATCAGTTTCCTGCTTTTTCTTCTTACGACGATTCATGGTGTTCCGCCTGTTGATCAAGTAAGTGTAATCCAAGGGACTTTACAAACTTGTCTAGCAAAATGCCCGAGTCCTTGGTGGAAGCCTAAAATAACATTAATGAAATATCAGAGGCTTGCGCTATAAGTATAAAAACTCATTCAGCGAGAGTATAGAGCTAAGAAGGGTTTCTTCTGAACCTTGACAAAATCTTGTATTTTTAAACATTCAGATCAGGAAGCAAGTCACACCTTTGATGGTTTCTATGCTCTTTTGTCTCCAACCGTTTAATCCAACCAGTTAACCTGTTATGCTTTCGCCTTTATCCATCAAGACAAAGAGTGACTTGTATGTCTGAAGTGAAATTTGAAACTGTAGAGCAAAAAGCAAGCTACGGTATTGGTATCCAAATGGGCCAACAACTTGCAGGTAGTGGTCTAGAAGGCCTAAACGTTGACGCAATCGCTGCCGGTATCGCAACTGCACTTGCAGGTGACGTACCAGCTGTTGAAATCGATGAAATCAACCAAGCGCTACAAGCAATGCACCAACGTGCAGAAGAAGTTCGTCAAGAAGCCGCTAAAGTAGCAGCATCTGAAGGCGAAACTTTCCTTAAAGACAACGCACTACGTCCAGAAGTGACCGTTCTTGAGTCTGGTCTTCAATATGAAGTACTAACTGAAGGCAATGGCGAAATCCCAACTTCAGACAAATCTGTACGTGTTCACTACCACGGTGAACTCGTTGACGGTACTGTATTCGATAGCTCAGTACGTCGCGGTCAACCAGCTGAGTTCCCTGTAACTGGCGTAATCAAAGGCTGGGTTGAAGCTCTACAAAAAATGCCTGTAGGCTCTAAATGGAAACTGTACGTACCACACGATCTTGCTTACGGCGAGCGCGGTGCTGGTGCAGCAATCCCTCCATTTGCAGCACTTGTATTCGAAGTTGAACTACTAGATATCCTGTAATTCTACTTCTTGTTCATAAAGAACACAGTCAATTAATAGCAACGGCGCTCTTTGAGTGCCGTTTTTTTATTTTTCGATAAGCAGGAGGTAAAACGCGAAATAATTGATATGAGACTAAGTAGAGAAATTATACCAATCGCACTAATTTTATGATCTAATATCAGCTTCGATAGGAGCTGATATGAACCCCCCTGACTTCCCAAAACTTATTCGTGAAACATCCGATGCGAGGATGCGTACGAGACTTCTTGCTATATCTCATTTCGTGGATGGAAAAAGCCGCACTGAGATCGCCAAATATTTAAAAGTCAGCCGTACCAGTGTCAATAACTGGGTTGCGACTTATTTAAAGAATGGTGTTGAAGGTTTAGTAGAAAAGCAGCATACAGGCCGTCCTCCACGACTGACTGAAGATCAGCTATCTCTGTTAAAGCTGTACATCACTTCCAATGCGATTAAACCTGAAGGTGGAAGACTACAAGGGACTGATATTATTGAATTCATCCATGAGGAATTTGGCCTATCTTACAGCTTATCAGGCATCTATAAGATATTGAGAAAGCTTAATTTAGTTTGGATAACCACTCGTTCAAAGCACCCAAAGCAATCTGTAGAAGCGCAAGAAGCTTTTAAAAAAATTCCCAATAGAAACGATCCTTAAGATCCCTGGGCATGTTGCTTTAAAAGATGTTCAAATCTGGTTTCAAGATGAAGCCAGATTTGGCCAGCGCAACACAACAACCCGAATCTGGGCAAAAAAAGGGACTCGTCCTAGGGCGGTACAACAACAGCAATTTGAGTATGCGTACTTATTTGGAGCGGTGTGCGTTAATACCGGAGAAACTGAAGCTATTGTTGTTCCTATGAGCAACATGGAAGCAATGAAGGAACAACTCAGACTCATTTCTCAATCAACCCCCACAGGCAAACATGCTGTCGTCATCATGGATCAAGCCAGTTGGCATCAAAGCTATCTAGCGGATTCATTCAAGAACTTGACTGTCATTCATCTACCTCCTTATTCACCCGAACTCAACTCAATAGAGCAGGTATGGAGTTGGTTGCGTCAGAAAGAAATAGCCAATAGGTGTTTTGAATGTTACGACGATATTGTCGACAAGCTGTGTAGTGCTTGGAATCGTTTTTGTGCAGACAAAAGCAGAGTCATTTCGCTCTGCTTTAGAGATTGGACCATATTGACCAGTTAATTAGTGTGATTGGTATTAGAAAGAAAGAAAGAAAGAAGAAGAAATGAGAGAGAAAGATTTGTAGAGATAACTGGGAGGGAATAATGTTTTTAGGTATAAAAAAGCCGAGCATAAATGCTCGGCTCTTCTTTTAACTACGAACTGATATTACTCAGCAGCAGCTTCTGCTTCTGGGCGGTCTACAAGCTCAATGTATGCCATTGGAGCTTTATCACCTGCACGGAAACCACACTTAAGAATACGAGTGTAGCCACCTTGACGTGCTGCGAAACGTGGACCTAGTTCGTTAAATAGTTTTGCTACAACTTCGTTATCACGAGTGCGAGCAAATGCTAGACGACGGTTTGCAACGCTGTCAGTCTTAGCTAGTGTAATCAAAGGCTCAACGACGCGACGTAGCTCTTTTGCTTTTGGTAAAGTTGTCTTGATAACTTCATGACGTACCAGAGAGCTAGCCATGTTGCTAAACATCGCTTTACGATGTGAGCTGTTGCGGTTGAGTTGACGACCACTCTTACGATGGCGCATGACCTAATCCTTCTAACTAGTATCGATTAATCTTCTGCAATTGACGCTGGTGGCCAGTTTTCTAGGCGCATGCCTAGAGACAGACCGCGTGATGCAAGAACGTCTTTAATCTCGGTAAGAGATTTTTTACCTAAGTTTGGCGTTTTCAGAAGCTCAACTTCGGTACGTTGCACAAGATCACCGATGTAGTGAATCGCTTCTGCTTTTAGACAGTTAGCAGAGCGAACTGTTAGTTCAAGATCGTCTACAGGACGCAGTAGGATAGGATCGAATTCAGGCTTCTCTTCTTTCTCCTCAGGTACACGTACATCACGAAGATCTACGAACGCATCCAATTGTTCAGCAAGAATAGTTGCTGCACGACGGATAGCTTCCTCTGGTTCTAAAGTACCATTCGTTTCCATATCGATAACAAGCTTATCCAAGTCAGTACGCTGCTCAACACGAGCTGCAGCCACAGAGTAGGCAATTTTGTCTACTGGGCTGTAGATTGCATCTACAAGCAGGCGACCGATAGGACGCTCATCTTCTTCAGTATGGATACGAGCGGATGCCGGAACATAACCGCGACCACGTTGAACTTTGATGCGCATAGCGATCTCAGCGTTATCATCGGTTAGATGACAAATAACGTGCTCAGGGTTTACGATCTCCACATCACCGTCATGGGTGATGTCACCTGCAACCACAGGGCCCGAGCCTGATTTGTTTAGTGTAATGAACACTTCATCTTTGCCGTCAGCAACGCGAACTGCTAAGCCTTTCAGGTTAAGAAGAATCTCAAGGATATCTTCTTGTACACCCTCTTTGGTGCTGTATTCGTGAAGTACGCCTTCAATCTCTACTTCCGTGACTGCACAGCCAGGCATAGAAGATAGAAGAATACGGCGAAGTGCATTACCCAGAGTATGGCCGAAACCACGCTCTAACGGCTCAAGAGTTACTTTTGCGTGTGTCGTGCTGATCTGTTCGATATCAACAAGACGTGGCTTAAGAAATTCTGTTACAGAACCCTGCATTGTGTCCTCTCTTTAGTTTAAACCTTACTTAGAGTAAAGCTCGACGATCAATTGTTCGTTGATGTCAGCTGATAGATCTGAACGTTCAGGCAAACGCTTGAATGTACCTTCCATCTTGCCAGCATCTACTTCAATCCAAGTTGGTTTTTCGCGTTGTTCTGCAACTTCTAGAGCTGCTTTAATACGAGTTTGCTTTTGAGCTTTCTCGCGAATTGCAACAACGTCGCTAGCCGCAACTTTGAAAGAAGGAACGTTTACAACTTTACCGTTAACTAGGATAGCTTTGTGGCTAACTAGCTGACGAGCTTCTGCGCGAGTTGCGCCAAAACCCATGCGGTAAACTACGTTATCTAGACGACCTTCTAGAAGCTGAAGTAGGTTCTCACCAGTGTTACCTTTAAGGCGAGCTGCTTCTTTGTAGTAGTTACGGAATTGTTTTTCCAGAACGCCGTACATACGACGAACTTTTTGCTTCTCACGAAGCTGAACGCCATACTCAGATAGACGACCGCGACGAGCGCCGTGTACACCTGGTGCGTTATCAATTTTACACTTGGTATCTACCGCGCGAATACCTGACTTAAGGAACAAGTCAGTACCTTCACGACGGCTAAGCTTAAGCTTAGGACCCAAATATCTTGCCATGATCTTTCTCCAGTATTCTAAAAAACGTTATACGCGACGTTTCTTAGGTGGACGACAACCGTTATGAGGGATTGGAGTCGCATCAACAATGTTAGTGATACGGAAACCAGCTGCGTTCAGTGCGCGAACAGTAGATTCACGACCTGGACCAGGACCCTTAACCATAACTTCCAAGTTCTTCAGGCCGTATTCTTTAGCCATTTCAGCACAACGTTCTGCAGCAACCTGTGCAGCGAACGGAGTTGATTTACGAGAACCGCGGAAACCTGAACCACCTGCAGTTGCCCATGCAAGAGCGTTACCTTGACGGTCAGAAATGGTTACGATTGTGTTGTTGAAAGATGCGTGGATATGCGCTACGCCATCAGCAATTTGCTTGCGAACGCGTTTACGTGCGCGAGTTGGTTGTTTTGCCATTGTACTCTACCCTTCCCGACTATTTCTTGATCGGCTTGCGCGGACCCTTACGAGTACGTGCGTTGGTTTTAGTACGCTGTCCACGTAGTGGTAGACTGCGACGATGACGAAGACCACGGTAACAGCCAAGGTCCATAAGACGCTTGATGTTCATGGAAACTTCACGACGTAGATCACCCTCTACAGTGTACTTAGCTACACCATCACGCAGTAGATTGATCTGCTCTTCAGTTAGTTCACTGATCTTAACATTTTCAGCAACACCCACTTCAGCTAGGATAGCTTGAGAGCGAGTCTTACCGATGCCGTAGATTGAAGTTAATGCAATCACAGCATGTTTTTGATCAGGAATGTTAATGCCTGCTATACGGGCCACTATTCACTCCTAGTACTCTATATAAAGAATTACCCGCAGCAGAGCCCGTTGAGGATACGCTGCGGTATACTACTTCTTTTGCACGCAAAAGGTAGGCCGAGGACTATACTCGACACTACCTTATTTTTCAAGTAAAAATTTCTGCTAATTAGCCTTGGCGCTGCTTGTGCTTAGGCTCACTGCAAATTACTCGCACAACACCGTTGCGCTTGATGATTTTACAGTTACGGCAGATTTTTTTAACGGAAGCACGAACTTTCATTGCTAAACTCCGTAAATGTAATCTGGGGGGCAATAAAGTCGATTAACGACCGTAGCCTTTCAGATTAGCTTTTTTCAACACAGACTCATATTGATGAGACATCATATGTGTCTGTACCTGTGCCATAAAGTCCATGATCACAACCACTACGATAAGTAGCGACGTACCGCCAAAGTAGAAACGTACGTTCCACGCTGACATCATGAACTGAGGGATCAGACAGATAAAGGTAATGTACAGTGCACCAGCTAATGTTAGGCGCGTCATCACTTTATCGATATATTTCGCTGTCTGCTCACCAGGGCGGATACCGGGTACGAACGCACCGGACTTCTTCAAGTTATCCGCTGTTTCACGTGGGTTAAACACCAACGCAGTATAGAAGAAACAGAAGAAAATAATTGCTACTGCATAAAGTATTACATAAAGCGGTTGGCCAGGGCTTAACGCCAAAGACACATCTGTTAACCAGCTAAATGCCGGATTACCGCTTTTACCAAACCACTGAGCCAAAGTCCCAGGGAAAAGGATAATACTTGATGCAAAAATCGCAGGGATTACACCGGCCATATTTACTTTTAATGGCAAGTGTGTGCTCTGCGCTGCAAAAACCTTACGACCTTGCTGACGTTTCGCATAGTTAACGACGATTCGACGTTGACCACGTTCCATGAAAACAACGAAGTAAATAACTGCAAAAGCAATTACTGCAATTAGCAGTAGAAGAAGTACATGCAGTTCACCTTGACGCGCTTGCTCGATAGTTTGTCCGATTGCCTTAGGCAACCCAGCAACAATACCTGCAAAAATAAGCAATGAAATACCATTACCTATTCCTCGCTCTGTAATTTGTTCACCTAACCACATTAAGAACATGGTACCAGTTACTAAACTTACGGTGGCAATTAGCGTAAACATGGTTTGGTCGATAACGACCAGATTAGAGACCATATTTGGTAGGCCAGTTGCGATACCAATAGCTTGGAAAATTGCAAGTACAAGCGTGCCGTAACGCGTATATTGGCTGATCTTCCGACGGCCTGCTTCACCCTCTTTTTTGAGTTCCGCTAACGCTGGATGAACTACAGTCAACAATTGGACAACAATTGACGCCGAAATATACGGCATGATGCCCAATGCGAATATAGATGCACGCGAAAGTGCACCACCAGAGAACATGTTAAACATCTCAATGATGGTGCCTTTTTGCTGTTCGAACAAATCGGCGAGTACAGCAGCATCAATACCAGGAATCGGCACAAAAGAGCCAGCTCGGAATACTAAAAGTGCACCCACTACGAATAATAAGCGCGACTTCAGCTCACTTAAGCCGCCCTGAGCACTACGAAAATCTTGTCCTGGTTTCTTAGCCATCTGTACCTCAATCCTCGAGATTATTCCTCGATTTTACCGCCTGCAGCTTCGATTGCAGCTTTAGCGCCTTTAGTCACGCGTAGACCTTTAACAGTCACAGCTTTGCTGATCTCGCCAGATAGAACAACTTTAACATTTTCGATGTTCTTAGCAACAACGTTAGCTGCTTTAAGGCTGTTTAGATCAACTACGTCACCAGTCACTTTCGCTAGCTCACCTAGACGAACTTCAGCAGACACTAAGCTCTTACGAGAAGTGAAACCGAATTTAGGTAGACGTTGTTTCAATGGCATTTGACCGCCTTCGAAACCTGGACGAACTTTACCGCCAGAACGTGACTTTTGACCTTTGTGACCACGGCCACCTGTTTTACCAAGGCCAGAACCGATACCACGACCTAAACGCTTCTTAGAAGGTTTAGAACCCGCAGCCGGTGATAGAGTATTCAAACGCATTCTGATTACTCCTCAACTTTAACCATGTAGTTAACCTTGTTGATCATACCGCGTACACACGGTGTA
The DNA here is from genome assembly GCF_015686695.1 of Vibrio nitrifigilis. Lineage (NCBI taxonomy): Bacteria > Pseudomonadati > Pseudomonadota > Gammaproteobacteria > Vibrionales > Vibrionaceae > Vibrio > Vibrio nitrifigilis. The sequence continues at coordinate 169,402 of NZ_JADPMR010000003.1, forward strand.
TCTTCAAGTTCAACTGTATGGTTGATGCGACGAAGGCCTAGACCACGCAAAGTAGCTTTATGCTTAGGTAGGCGACCAATTGAGCTTTTAGTTTGAGTTACTTTAATAGTTGCCATGGTGTTCTTACTCCGAAATAGATTCAACAGTTAGACCACGTTTAGCAGCAACCATTTCTGGTGACTTCATGCTACCTAGTGCATCGATCGTAGCACGAACGATGTTGATAGGGTTCGTAGAACCGTATGCTTTAGATAGTACGTTGTGTACACCGGCAACTTCTAGTACTGCACGCATCGCACCACCTGCGATAACACCTGTACCTTCTGATGCTGGCTGCATGTAAACTTTAGAGCCCGAATGGCGACCTTTCACTGCGTGGTGAAGAGTGCCTTCGTTAAGCGCGATAGTAGTCATGTTACGACGCGCTTTTTCCATTGCTTTTTGAATCGCTGCAGGTACTTCACGAGCTTTGCCGTAACCGAAACCTACACGACCGTTACCGTCACCAACTACTGTTAGTGCAGTGAAGCTCATGATTCGACCACCTTTAACCGTCTTAGAAACACGGTTAACTGCGATTAGCTTTTCTTGCAAATCATTAGCTTGTTGTTGTTCTTTAGCCATCTTCCAACCCTACCTTAGAATTTCAGACCAGCTTCGCGAGCAGTATCTGCTAGCGCCGCTACTCGACCGTGGTATTGGAAACCAGAACGATCAAATGCAACTGCAGTTACGCCTTTTTCAAGCGCACGCTCAGCAATAGCTTTACCTACTGCTTTAGCAGCATCGATGTTACCGGTGTTTTTAACCTGCTCACGGATCGCTTTTTCTACAGTAGAAGCTGCTGCGATAACCTCAGAGCCATTAGCTGCAATCACCTGTGCGTACACGTGACGAGGAGTACGGTGTACTACTAGGCGAGTTGCACCCAGTTCTGCAATCTTACGACGTGCGCGAGTGGCACGACGGATGCGAGATGCTTTCTTATCCATAGCGTTACCTTACTTCTTCTTAGCTTCTTTAGTACGCACATTTTCATCTGCGTAACGAACACCTTTACCTTTATAAGGTTCAGGTTCACGGTAAGAACGAATATCCGAAGCAACTTGACCAACTAATTCCTTAGAACAACCAGAAATTACGATGTCAGTTTGAGTTGGACACTCAGCCTTAATACCTGCTGGCAATTCATGCTCAACAGGGTGCGAGAAGCCTAGAGTTAGAGCTACAGCGTTGCCTTTAACAGCAGCACGGTAACCAACACCTTTAAGAACTAATTTCTTAGAGAAGCCTTCAGTAACGCCGATAACCATGTTGTTAACTAGTGCACGAGCAGTACCTGCTTGTGCCCAAGCGTTTGCAACACCTTCGCGTGGACCGAAAGTTAGGTGGTTTTCTTCTTGAGCAATAACAACAGCGTTGTTGAATGCACGAGTCAATTCACCTTTAGCACCTTTTACAGTGATCTCTTGGCCGTTTAATTTCACCTCTACGCCAGCTGGAATAGCGACAGGTGCTTTAGCAACACGAGACATATCCTACTCCTTAAATTAAGCTACGTAGCAAATGATTTCACCGCCAAGACCCGCTTTGCGAGCTGCACGGTCTGACATCAGACCCTTGGAAGTGGAAACAACAGCAACACCCAGACCGCCCATCACTGATGGTAGCTCGTCTTTTTTCTTGTAGACGCGCAGACCAGGACGTGAAACACGTTGGATTTGCTCGATTACTGGTTTCGCTTGGAAGTACTTAAGAGTAACTTCTAGCTCAGGTTTTGCTTCGCTGTTTACAGCGAAGTCAACGATGTAACCTTCAGCTTTAAGTAGTGCAGCAATTGCAACTTTAAGCTTTGAAGAAGGCATTTTAACAGCAACTTTGTTTGCTGCCTGACCGTTACGAATACGGGTCAGCATATCCGAAATCGGATCTTGCATGCTCATAAACTTTACTCCAAATGATTAAGTGGCAATTACCAGCTAGCCTTACGAAGTCCAGGAATCTCGCCTTTCATGCAAGCTTCACGAACTTTGATACGGCTCAGACCGAATTTACGTAGGTAACCGTGTGGACGACCAGTTTGGTTACAACGGTTGCGCTGACGTGATGCACTTGAATCACGTGGAAGAGCTTGCAGTTTAAGAACTGCTGCCCAACGTTCTTCTTCAGATGCGTTTACATCGCTGATTGTTGCTTTTAGCGCTGCACGCTTTTCAGCATACTTAGCTACTAGCTTCGCACGTTTATCTTCACGTGCCTTCATTGATTGTTTAGCCATAACAGTAACCCTTCACCTTACTTACGGAATGGGAAGTTAAAGGCAGCCAGCAGAGCACGGCCTTCCTCATCGGTGCTTGCAGTAGTCGTGATAGTGATATCAAGACCGCGCACGCGATCGACTTTATCGTAGTCGATTTCCGGGAAGATGATTTGCTCGCGAACGCCCATGCTGTAGTTACCGCGTCCATCAAAAGATTTTGCGCTAACACCGCGGAAGTCACGTACACGTGGAAGTGCAATCGAGATTAAACGCTCGAAGAAATCCCACATGCGTTCGCCACGCAAGGTTACTTTACAACCAATTGGGTAGCCTTCACGAATTTTGAAACCTGCAACAGATTTACGAGCTTTAGTGATCAGTGGTTTTTGACCAGAGATCGTAGCCATATCAGCTGCTGCGTTTTCTAATAGTTTCTTATCGTTGATTGCTTCACCAACGCCCATATTGAGGGTGATTTTCTCAATTCTAGGGACTTGCATGACGCTTGTGTAGCTGAACTGTTTGGTCAGATCAGCGACTACAGACGACTTGTAGTAATCATGCAGTTTCGCCATAGTAGAACTCCAAATTACTTAATTGTTTCGCCGTTTGACTTGAAGAAACGCACTTTTTTGCCTTCTTCAAAACGGAAACCGATACGGTCCGCTTTACCAGTAGCTGCGTTAAAGATAGCCACGTTAGATGCATCAATCGCTGCTTCTTGCTCAACGATACCACCTTGAGTACCAAGAGCTGGAACAGGTTTTTGATGTTTCTTAACTAGGTTGATACCTTCAACGATAACTTTACCAGTTGTTAGGACCTTAGTTACTTTACCTTTCTTGCCTTTGTCTTTACCAGCAAGAACGATTACTTCGTCGTTACGACGGATTTTAGCTGCCATTGTTTGCCGCTCCTTACAGAACTTCTGGAGCCAGTGATACAATCTTCATGAATTTCGCATTACGAAGTTCACGAGTCACTGGACCAAAGATACGTGTACCGATTGGTTGCTCAGTGTTGTTATTCAACAATACGCAAGCATTACGGTCGAAGCGAATGACAGAACCGTCCTGACGACGTACGCCTTTACGGGTGCGCACTACAACCGCCTTCATTACATCACCTTTTTTAACTTTACCGCGAGGAATTGCTTCCTTAACAGTAACTTTAATGATGTCGCCCACATGAGCGTAACGGCGGTGAGAGCCACCCAGAACCTTAATACACATTACGCTGCGAGCGCCTGAGTTATCAGCTGCGTCCAGCATACTTTGCATTTGGATCATGTTAGTGCTCCGCTAAATATAAAAAAACTAGACCCTCTCGGGTCGGGCTGCCTCTTTAAAAGGGACGCGAATTGTACCACCCTTTTTTTAGAAAGGGTAGTCAAAAAACAAGCGGCTCCAAAAAATTCCGGAGCCGCTTTTGTTTTTAGAAAAGGAAAATTAGATTTTCGCTTTTTCCAAAACTTTTACCAATGTCCAAGATTTAGTCTTAGACAGTGGACGACACTCTTGAATTTCAACTACGTCGCCTTGGCCACATTCGTTGTTTTCGTCGTGTGCGTGCAGTTTAGTCGTACGTTTAACGAACTTGCCGTAAATTGGGTGTTTTACGAAACGTTCGATAGCAACAACAATAGACTTGTCCATTTTGTTGCTGATAACACGACCTTGCTGGGTACGGATTTTGTCGCTCATTATGCGCCTGCCTTCTCAGTCAAAACAGTTTTCACACGTGCGATATCACGGCGTACAGCTTTCAGAGTATGAGTTTGCTGTAGTTGACCAGTTGCAGCTTGCATACGCAAGTTGAACTGTTCTTTCAACAAATTCAATAGCTCAGCATTAAGCTCTTCAACGCTCTTTTCGCGTAGATCTAGTGCTTTCATCACATCACCTGCTTAGTTACAAATGTAGTTTTGAATGGCAGTTTACGTGCCGCTAGACGGAACGCTTCACGAGCCAATTCTTCAGGTACACCATCAACTTCGTACATAACCTTACCAGGTTGGATTTGGGCTACCCAGTACTCAACGTTACCTTTACCCTTACCTTGACGAACTTCAAGTGGTTTTTCTGTGATAGGTTTGTCTGGGAAAACACGGATCCAGATTTGACCTTGACGCTTAATGTGACGTGTCATAGCACGACGTGCCGCTTCGATTTGACGAGCAGTTAGACGACCACGGCCTACAGCTTTCAAACCGAAAGTACCGAATGATACTTCAGTACCTTTAGCTAGACCACGGTTACGACCTGTATGAACCTTACGGAACTTAGTACGTTTAGGTTGTAGCATCTGTCGACTCCTTACTTACGGCCTTTGCGCTGCTTCTTAGGCTTTTCACTCTTAGGTTCAGCAACTGGCATACCGCCTAGAATCTCACCTTTGAAGATCCAAACTTTAACGCCAATCACACCGTATTGAGTGTGAGCAGAAGAAGTCGCGTAATCAATGTCAGCACGAAGAGTGTGTAGAGGCACACGGCCTTCACGGTACCACTCAGTACGTGCGATTTCAGCGCCGCCTAGACGACCACTTACTTCAACTTTGATACCTTTAGCGCCTAGACGCATTGCGTTTTGTACCGCGCGCTTCATAGCACGACGGAACATAACACGACGCTCTAGCTGAGACGCGATGCTATCAGCCACTAATTGACCGTCTAGCTCAGGTTTACGTACTTCAGCGATGTTGATTTGTGCTGGTACACCTGAAATTTTCGCTACAGCTGCGCGTAGCTTCTCAACGTCTTCACCTTTCTTACCGATAACAACACCTGGGCGAGCAGTGTGAATAGTCACACGGATGCTCTTCGCAGGACGTTCGATAACGATGCGTGATACTGACGCTTTTACCAATTCCTTGTTTAGGAATTGACGTACCTTGAAGTCGCCGTCTAGGTTGTCAGCGAATTCGTTGGTGTTAGCAAACCATGTAGCATTCCAAGGCTTAACGATGCCAAGACGAATACCATTAGGATGTACTTTCTGACCCATTGCTTACTCTCCTAGTCTCTTAGCGATCTGCGACAACCACAGTAATGTGGCTTGAACGCTTCAAGATACGATCCGCACGGCCTTTAGCACGAGGCATAATACGCTTCATGATAGGGCCCTCATCTACGAAGATTTTAGCGACACGTAGATCGTCAATGTCAGCACCTTCGTTGTGTTCCGCGTTAGCGATAGCTGACTCAAGAACTTTCTTCACTAGCTCAGCAGCTTTTTTGTTGCTGAAAGTTAGAACTTCTAGAGCTTGGTCTACGCTTTTACCACGGATAAGATCTGCTACTAAGCGAGCTTTCTGAGGAGAAATGCGAGCAAAGTTATGTTTAGCTAAAGCTTCCATCATCTACTCCTTATTTCTTCTTAGTTTTCTTATCCGCAGCATGACCGCGGTAAGTACGTGTAGGCGCGAATTCGCCCAGTTTGTGACCGATCATCTCGTCAGTTACGAAAACTGGCACGTGTTGACGACCATTATGGACAGCGATGGTCAAACCGATCATTGTAGGAATGATCATTGAACGACGGGACCAAGTCTTAATAGGCTTTTTGTCTCCGCTTTCCACCGCTTTCTCTACCTTCTTCAGCAAGTGTAGGTCAATAAATGGACCTTTCTTGAGAGAACGTGGCATGGCTTATCCTCTTTAATAGATTACTTATTACGACGACGTACGATGTACTTGTCAGTGCGTTTGTTCTTACGGGTCTTGAAGCCTTTAGTTGGCATGCCCCATGGAGATACAGGGTGACGACCACCAGAAGTACGACCTTCACCACCACCGTGTGGGTGGTCAACCGGGTTCATTACCACACCGCGAACGGTAGGACGAACACCGCGCCAGCGAGTTGCACCTGCTTTACCAAGCTCACGAAGCATGTGTTCGTGGTTGCCAACTTCACCGATAGTCGCACGACCTTCAGAAAGAACTTTGCGCATTTCGCCAGAACGTAGACGGATAGTTACGTATGCACCATCACGAGCAACGATTTGTGCGTATGCACCAGCAGAACGAGCTAGCTGTGCGCCTTTACCAGGTTTAAGCTCAACGTTGTGTACAGTTGAACCTACTGGGATGTTGCGCATAGGTAGTGCGTTACCCGCTTTGATTGCAGCGTCAGCACCAGACTGGATTTGATCTCCAGCTTTGATACCTTTAGGTGCAATGATGTAACGACGTTCGCCGTCTTTGTATAGTACTAGAGCAATGTTCGCACTACGGTTTGGATCGTATTCGATACGCTCAACTGTAGCTGGGATACCATCTTTAGTACGTTTGAAGTCAATCACACGGTAGTGTTGCTTATGACCGCCACCGATGTGACGAACAGTAATACGACCGTTGTTGTTACGACCACCGTTCTTAGAGTTTTTCTCTAGAAGTGGTGCGTAAGGCTTACCTTTATATAGGTCAGCGTTTACGATTTTAACAACGTGACGACGACCAGCCGAAGTCGGCTTACATTTAACAATAGCCATTTTTCAACTACTCCTGTTATTCCGCGCCGCCAACAAAGTCAAGATCTTGACCTTCTTTCAAAGTAACGTACGCTTTTTTAACGTCGCTGCGGCGACCTTGGCGTAGACCTTGACGTTTGGTCTTACCCTTAGTGATAAGAGTATTTACAGACTTAACTTCAACTTCAAATAGCTTTTCTACAGCTGCTTTGATCTCTTTTTTAGTCGCATCAATCGCTACTTTGAATACGATAGTGTTACCGTTTTCAGCAGCCATAGTTGCTTTTTCAGAGATGTGCGGAGCACGTAGAACTTTTAGTAGACGCTCTTGTTTGATCATCCTAGCATCTCCTCAACTTGCTTAACTGCAGCTGCAGTCATTACAACTTTGTCGAACGCGATTAGGCTTACTGGGTCGATACCAGAAGCGTCACGAACGTCAACTTTGTATAGGTTACGAGCAGCTAAGAATAGATTCTCGTCTACTTCACCAGTAACGATAAGTGCATCGTTAAGCTCAAGTTCTTTAAGCTTAGCTACTAGTTCTTTAGTTTTTGGTGCTTCTACTGAGAATTCTTCAACAACGATTAGACGCTCTTGACGAACTAGCTCAGAAAGAATTGCTTTCATAGCACCACGGTACATTTTTTTGTTTACTTTTTGGCTGTGATCTTGTGGTTTCGCAGCAAAAGTAACACCACCTGTACGCCAGATTGGGCTACGGATTGTACCAGCACGAGCACGGCCAGTACCTTTTTGACGCCATGGCTTAGCGCCACCGCCAGAAACTTCTGAACGTGTCTTTTGAGCACGAGTACCTTGACGAGCACCTGCTGCGTATGCAACAACTACTTGGTGTACAAGAGCTTCGTTGAACTCACGTCCGAAAGTAGTTTCGGAAACAGTTAGTGCGTTAGCACCTTTAACCATCAATTCCATTACTTACTCCTAGACGTTATGCTTTAGCTTTAACAGCTGGTTTCACGATCACGTTACCGCCAGTTGAGCCTGGTACTGCACCTTTGATAAGAAGCAGATTGCGCTCAGCGTCAACACGTACGATCTCTAGGTTTTGAGTCGTTACACGCTCAGCACCCATTTGACCTGCCATTTTCTTGCCTTTAAATACGCGACCTGGAGTCTGACATTGACCGATAGAACCAGGAGCACGGTGAGACAAGGAGTTACCGTGAGTCATATCTTGAGTACGGAAGTTCCAACGCTTAACTGCGCCTTGGAAGCCTTTACCTTTAGATGTACCAGTAACGTCTACTTTTTTTACTTCGTTGAAAAGTTCAACAGTTAGTTCTGAACCAACTTCAAACTCTTCGCCGTTTTCTAAACGGAATTCCCAAAGACCGCGACCAGCTTCAACATTTGCTTTCGCAAAGTGACCAGCTTCTGGTTTAGTAACGCGGTTAGCTTTCTTAGCACCAGCTGTGATCTGGATTGCTGAGTAACCATCAGAATCAAGAGATTTAACTTGAGTCACACGGTTCGCTTCAACTTCCACAACAGTTACTGGGATAGAAACGCCTTCTTCGGTAAATACGCGGGTCATACCCACTTTACGTCCGACTAGACCAATCATTATTCTAACTCCCTTAACCTAGGCTGATTTGAACATCAACACCAGCCGCAAGATCTAGACGCATCAGAGCATCAACAGTCTTGTCAGTTGGTTCTACGATGTCGATCAGACGCTTGTGAGTACGAATTTCGTACTGGTCACGTGCATCTTTGTTTACGTGTGGAGAGATAAGAACAGTGAAACGCTCTTTACGAGTAGGTAGTGGGATAGGACCACGAACCTGTGCGCCGGTACGCTTAGCTGTTTCAACGATTTCCGCAGTAGAAGCATCGATTAGTTTGTAATCGAACGCTTTAAGGCGGATACGGATGCGTTGGTTCTGCATGAGACAGAGCTCCAATTATTAAAAATTACACAAACAATATCGCCACTCTGGCTCGCATAGGGCGAGAGAATGCCGATTGATTTATGTGAAACCGTAGTGTCCTGATTGGACACATTGTCAGCTAACAAAAAAAGATATTATATATCAAAAATTATTAACTGCGAACATAAGCAGAGTATACATTACCTTATAAATCAACAAGGATTTACTAGCTCCTCGCCGCTCATTGGTTCACAACTGGCTTAACCAGTGGGGCGCATTATACAGGTTGCTGGAGCACATGCAAGTACTGGTCGAAAATTAAACGAAATTAATTTTGTGCTTGCTATATCTTTATTCTGCTACAAAAAAGCCCTACTCACGAGTAGGGCTCAAACATAGATATATTGTGCTGATCACTTACCTAGGTAAGTCACTATCAATACGTAATACGTTTAGCGCACTAGACGCTGACGTACCGCTTCAAACAGACATACACCAGAGGCAACAGACACGTTCAAGCTCGAAACCGAACCTGCCATTGGAATTTTAATCAGGTCATCACACGTTTCACGAGTTAGACGACGCATGCCATCCCCTTCCGCACCCATCACGATCGCTAAAGGACCAGTAAGTTTGCTTTGGTAAATATCGTGTGTCGCTTCACCAGCTGTTCCTACAAACCAAATGCCTTGTTCTTGCAATGCACGCATAGTACGAGCGAGGTTTGTTACTCGGACTAAAGGTACTGTTTCTGCTGCGCCACACGCGACTTTACTCACGGTAGCGTTCATCGCTGCTGATTTATCTTTTGGTACGATAACCGCGGCAACGCCAGCTGCATCTGCATTACGTAAACATGCTCCGAGGTTGTGAGGGTCTGTAACACCATCAAGTACAAGTAACAAAGGCTGCTCATGCTGAGCAAGAATGCCATCAATATCATGTTCATTAAGGACTTTGGCAGGCGTTACTCGAGCAATCAACCCCTGGTGATTTGCTCCCTTCGCTTTATCGTCTAGCGCTTTACGCCCCATTTCCTGAATAGATACACCAAGACGTGCTAATTCATTCAATACTGGCAGTAACCGCTCATCTTGACGTCCTTTTAGAACATACGCTTCAATAAAGCGGGCAGGATCACGCTCAAGCACAGCTTTTACTGCGTGAATTCCATAAATCATTTCGTTACTCATTCGTTACCTATTTCTTTTTCGCTTTGCCGGTTTTATTACGGGCTTTGTTTTTACGCGCTTTCTGAGCTTTGGTCTTGTTACGAGTCCGAGTTGAGCCATCTTCATCAGGACGTTTAGTCGGCTCTATATCCGGCATGGCTTTTTGAGCTTTTCCTAACGATTGGTTAGGTTTATTGCCACGAACTTTGGCTCTTGCTTCTGCTGCGCGTTTTTTCGCAGTTTTACCACGGCCGCGTACTTTACGACTTGTTTCGACTAAAGCAAAGTCAATTTGTCTTTCATCTAGATTAACTGCTTGGACTTTAACTTTTACAGAATCCCCCAAACGATAGATTGCACCAAAAGATTCACCTACCAAGCGTTGACCGACGGGATCAAATTGATAGTAATCATTTGCCAGTGACGAAATATGCACAAGGCCATCAATGTGAAGCTCAGTTAAGCGTACAAAGAAACCGAAACCAGTCACATTAGCAATCACACCATCTAATACTTCACCAACGTGATCTTGCATGTATTCACATTTGAGCCAATCTGACACTTCACGAGTGGCATCATCAGCACGACGTTCAGTCGTCGAACACTGCTCACCATAGAAATCCATATCATCGAAGGAGTAATGGAACCCTCCGGTTGGTGTCCAACGATCTTTATTTTGGCCTTTTTCTTTCGCAATAAGATATTTTATAGCGCGGTGCAGTAATAAATCCGGATAACGGCGAATTGGCGAGGTAAAGTGCGCATAACGTTTAAGTGCTAAACCAAAGTGACCACAGTTATCCGCATTGTAAACGGCCTGCTTCATAGAACGTAGCAGCATGGTTTGGATAAGCTCTTTATCCGGACGCTGGAAAACTTGATGCATCAGGTGTGCATAATCCGTTGGTGATGGTTCTAATCCACCGTTCAAGTTCAAACCAAGTTCACCCAAAAAGTCTCTAAAGCTAACTAAGCGCTGCTCTCCCGGAGATTCATGGATACGATACAAAGCAGGTTCTTTCGCTTTTTCCACCAGCGAGGCTGATGCAATATTGGCCAAAATCATGCACTCTTCAATGATCTTGTGTGCATCATTACGAATCACAGGTTCAATACGATCAATCTTACGATTCGCATTGAAGATAAATTTAGTTTCAACTGTTTCGAACTCGATCGCACCACGAGCTTCACGTGCTGTTTTTAGCACTTGGTACATGCGATACAGTTCTTCGAGATGAGGAACAAGCGGAGAGTAGCGTTCACGTAACTCTTCGTCCCCTTCCAGCATGTCAGCGACTTTATTGTAAGTAAGGCGCGCGTGAGAATTCATTACCGCTTCGTAATGTTTATAGCCTGACAACTTACCGCTTTGCGATACCGTCATTTCACACACCATGCACAAACGGTCAACTTGCGGGTTCAATGAACACAGCCCATTCGACAGCACTTCCGGAAGCATCGGCACAACTTGTGAAGGGAAATAAACCGAGTTACCACGGTTAATCGCTTCTTTATCTAACGCAGTATCAGGGCGAACATAATAGCTTACATCCGCAATGGCTACCCACAGACGCCAACCGCCGCCTTTTTTCGCTTCACAATACACAGCATCGTCAAAGTCACGTGCATCTTCGCCATCAATGGTCACGAGAGGAAGAGAACGTAAGTCAACACGTCCTTGCTTCGCTTCCTCTGGTACTTCTTCTCCTAAACCTTGAATCTGTTTTTCAACCGCTTCAGGCCATTCGTGAGGAATTTGATGGGTGCGAATTGCGATTTGAGTTTCCATACCTGGCGCCATATTTTCGCCAAGCACTTCCACTACACGTCCGATCATACCTCGATTGCGAGTCCCTCGATCCGTAATTTCAATCACCACAACATTGCCCATACGAGCTCCCATGCGGTGCTCTTCAGGAATAAGAATATCTTGGTGAATGCGCGAATCATCAGGCACAACGTAGGCATAGCCTTGATCAAGGAAGAAACGACCGACAATTTGTGTCTTACGTTCCTCAAGAACACGAACCAAGCGGCCTTCTTTTCGACCGCGCTTATCCGTGCCTGCAGGCTGAACTAATACATAGTCTCCGTGGATGATGGTGCGCATCTGGTGATGTGGCAGCAAAATGTCATTATCTTTGCCAGTGCTTCCATCAGGGCGAACCCATCCATGACCATCGCGATGACCAATAACATAGCCTTTTACTAGCTCAAGTTTTTCAGGTAAGGCATAACACTGGCGGCGGGTAAACACTAATTGCCCGTCTCTTTCCATTGCACGCAGCCGGCGACGCAGGCCTTCATACTGCTCTTCACCTTCCAGTTCCAAAGCTTCGAATAAGTCATTGCGATTCATTGGTACATTAGCTTGCTTTAAGAACGCCAATATGAACTCACGGCTTGGCACCGGATTTTCATATTTTTGAGATTCACGCTCTGCAAAAGGGTCGTTCTTGATATTGTCTGACATTCATCGTCCTACTGTTGTGCTCGAAAAAAGAGGGGTATTAGCTACCTCTATTAGGGGTAAGTATATCTAAGTCTATGAGTAAGCTACACCCATGTGAGCGAAAACCACTAAACTTTGACGTTTTATCCCAGTTTAATTCCGTAAATTGCTCATTCTGATACATCAGGGTTACAACCCTAACCAACTGATTTATCATAGCCACTGGATTTTATAGCTCGATAGGACATCATTTTATGCGCTTTTCTCTTCCCCTATTACTGACAGCCATGGCAGGTGTATTACCCTTTACGGCATCAGCAGCCCAATCTGCCGATATTGTTTTGAAAAACGGCCTTGTATTAACTATGAATGGGGATAAAACGGTTTATTCCAAAGGCGCAGTTGTGATTAAAGATCACGAAATCATTGCCGTAGGCGATGATTCAATTACCAATCAGTTCCAAGCGAAAAAGACAATGGATGTCGATGGCGATATCATTATGCCGGGTCTAATTAACACCCATACCCATGTATCAATGACCGTATTTCGTTCTTTAGCCGACGATGTACCAGACCGTTTGCACCGCTATATTTTCCCTTTGGAATCCAAATTGGTTTCTCGTGACATGGTTCGTATCGGCGCTAACTTAGGTAACGTTGAGATGGTTAAAGGGGGCGTTACCACTTACGCCGACATGTATTACTTCGAAGATGAAGTGGCCAAAACCGTCGAAAACATCGGGATGCGAGCAATACTAGGCGAAACCGTCATAAAATTTCCGGTCGCAGATGCTAAAAACGCAGACGCAGGCATCAATTACGCGATGAAATTCATTAAGCAATACCGCAATAACCCGCTCATCACGCCAGCGTTCGCACCTCATGCTCCTTACAGTAACACGACCGAAACACTGCAAAAGGTCGCTAAACTATCAGAGCAGGAAAATGTCCCTGTACTCATTCACTTGGCAGAAACTCATCATGAAGCTGAAGTGATAGCCAAACGCTCCAATGGCCTATCACCCGTGCAATACATGGAAAGTATCGGCGCTCTGAATCACCATGTTGTCGCTGCGCATATGATTTTGGTGAATGACAAGGATATCGCGATTGCGAAGAAAGAAGATATTGGCATTGCGCACTGCATGAGCGCCAATATTAAAGCCGCCAAAGGTGTCTCCCCTGCTCTCAAAATGTTTGATGATGGATTACGTATAAGTTTAGGTACGGATGGGCCAATGTCTGGTAATACATTAAGTATCATTGATGAATTCAACCAAGTGGCCAAACTTCATAAACTCGTCAATCACGATCGTAGTGCAATGCCACCAATTAAAGTCATTGAAATGGCAACGATTGGCGGAGCCAGAGCATTACATATGGAAGATAAAATAGGTTCTCTTGAAGTTGGCAAACTTGCAGATGTTATTGTCATAGATACCAAAGCGCCTAACATGGTACCTATCTATAACCCATATTCTGCGCTGGTTTACTCGGCAAACTCTGCTAACGTTAAAGATTCCATTATCAACGGTAGACTGATCATGCAAAATCGTCGTGTATTAACTGTTGATGAAGACAAAATTCGCCAACAAGCCATCGACTACACTCAAGTCGTACGCGACACAGTCATCAAGTCTGGCGAACAGGTGTTATAGCAAACCGTTACTTGTATGGTAATCGCCCATTTGAATTTTAAATTAGTAAAGAGTGATATATAGTTATCACTCTTTAATTCACACCATAAGTAACCATAAAAATCTCGTTAAACGTCACTTTCGGTTTATCTGGCGGTAGATAGTCAAACATCGCACAGGTTACACTGGCAATCGGTTACCAGGAATACCAAAACTTATATGCAATTATTTAATCACCTAGGATGGTTTTTCCGTCGCTATTGGCATACCTATTCCCTAGCTCTACTGATGCTCTTTTCAGTTGGGCTAATTAATATGGCTATTCCATGGATCATCGGCCAATCTGTTGACCAATTACTAGCGACAAAAGACATGGCTCATACTGAGCATTTACTCTGGTTACTGCTTGCTGCAGGGGTGAGTGTCTATCTATTGCGCTATGGTTGGCGACGTTTGCTGTTTGGCACTTCTTACTTGTTAGGAAACAAACTGCGCGAACAGTATTACCAACGTTTAACAAAACAGGGCCAGGCATTTTACAGCGCGAATTCGACCGGCGATTTAATGGCTCGAGCAACGAACGACATCGATGCGGTAGAAACCGCCGCTGGTGAAGGGATACTGTCTGGCTTTGATGGCTTTCTCACCTTTGTATTAGTCATTATTATGATGTTCGTCTTTATCGACTGGCGCTTAGCAGCGTTAGCCTTACTTCCTTTTCCTTTTATGGGATTCCTTTTTTATCGCTTATCCAGCCTGATTCATCGTCAATTTAAAGAAACTCTTGATAAATTTTCGACCCTTAACGATCAAACTCAACAAGCCATGGTCGGCATCAGAATGATCAAATCAATGGGCAGAGAAGAAATAGAGAAACAACAATTTAATAAAATTGCCGAACAAGCGGCAGAAAGTAATTATCGCGTGCAACGGTCAGAAGCAAAATTTAACCCTATCATTCAAATTAGCCTAGGTGGGTCTTTGCTTATCACCCTACTCGTTGGTGGTTGGCAAATTCATCAAGGATTACTCACTGTGGGTCAGCTCACCAGCTTTACTATGTACCTTTCTGAACTGATTTGGCCCATGTTTGCTTTCGGCTGGTTAATGAATATTTTGCAACGAGGTAACGCTGCGATTGGCCGTTTACATGAATTACTGTCTTTACCTGACACCATTGCTGATCACGGTACGCAAACGCCTATTCGCTATGACATTCAAATCCAAGATTTGACATTTAATTATCCCAATACTCCACACCCTAGTTTAAAAAATATCAATTTGAACCTAGAGGAAAATCATGTGTTAGGAATGGCTGGAGTTACCGGTTCCGGTAAAACCACATTACTCCAAGTACTCATGCGTTATTGGGAAACGACAAATCATACCCTATACGTTGGGAATATTAATATTCAGGATATAGAGTTAGAAAAGTTACGCTCAACCTTTGCTTATGTTCCCCAAGACTCCTTCTTATTTAGTACATCGATTTTAGAAAACATTCGCATGGGACGAGCAGGAGCAAGTGATGAGGAGGTTTTTCAAGCAGCTCAACTTGCTGCGATTCATGAGGATATTCTGCAATTTCCTGAAGGTTATGTCACTTTGGTTGGAGAAAGAGGTGTCACTCTATCAGGAGGGCAACGCCAGCGGGTTGCTATTGCTCGAGCCCTCATAAGTAATGCGCCCGTTCTTATTCTGGATGATGCTCTATCTGCTGTCGATGTAGGCACAGAGCAAACCATCCTCGCTCACTTACGCGAACGTCAAGCACAAACCGTCATTATTATCAGTCATCGCTTATCCGCGATTGAGCATGCTGATGAAATTATCGTACTCGCTCATGGATCTATCGCCGAACGGGGAACTCATCAACATTTAATAACCCAAGATGGCTGGTATTCCAGAATGGCCGCTTATCAACAAATGGCTCAAGCAATAGAAGGGGCGGATAATGACTAATCCCAACACAGATTCCACAAACAACCCATCTGGCTCTTTTAAGCTGCTAATGGGCTATGTCTTTGCCGACCGTCCGCTCTTAATCAAAGCCGTTTTGTTGGTTGTGTTTGCAACCGCCCTTGATGTACTTGGTCCAATGTTGAGCAAGGTATTTATCGATCGTTTTATTATGCCCGATCACTACCCTTTCTGGCCGATTGCTGGGGTGGTCTCTCTATACGTTATCGCCACACTCTTAGGCACCTATTTAAAATATCAGCAGACACTCAAGTTCGTTGATATTGCCTTAAATGCAGTTCTTGATATTCGTGAGCGCGTCTTTGGCCACGTATTACGCTTACCCATGTCTTTTTTCGACTATGCTCGAACTGGCCAATTGGTCAGTCGTATCACCAATGATACGGAATCAATCAAAGACATCTATGTGCAGTTTCTCTCTAATGTCTTGTCTAGCGTAATTTTATTAATTGGTATCCTTACTGCCATGGCAATATTAGATGTCCACCTAATGTTGGTAGCACTCGCCTTGATACCAGCGATTGTGATTATGATTTATATCTATCAAAAGTTGAGTGGCAATATCGTCGCCGATAGCCGTCAACTCCGTTCAGATATCAACGCTACGATCAGCGAATCTATCGGTGGTATGGCCGTCATTCAAGCCACTAATCAACAACAGACAAAACTCGATCAATTCGATCATATTAACCAGCGTTATTATGGCACCCGCCTACGTACCATTACGATAGGATCATTTCTATTACGCCCTGCGATCAACTTACTGAGCATTATGGTACTCGCTGGCGTCGTGTGGTTCTTTGGTTTAAAAGTCGTCCAAGGGTTTACGGAAATTGGTGTGCTTTATGCCTACCTCAACTATTTAGGTCGCTTTACTGAACCATTGGTTGAAATTACTCAGCGTTTTAGCCTTTACCAACAAGCAATAGTGGCCGGGGATCGAGTATTCGAACTTCTGCAAGAGCCAACAATGACGCCTGACAATCACACTCACGCCCAAATTGAGTATGGAAAACTTAATTTCAACCAGGTCTCTTTTGGCTACCAAGACAACAAGCCCGTATTGCACCAGCTAGATATTGAAATTGGCGCAGGGCAGTTTTTCGCAGTTGTCGGACATACTGGCAGCGGTAAAAGTACCCTGCTGAGTCTGTTGCTGAATTTTTATCAACCTCAACAAGGCACAATAGAGATTGATGGACACCCACTCACAGATTTTGACCATGACACACTCCGTGCAGGGATGGGGTTTATTCCACAAGAGCCTTTCATTTTGGCTTCAACGCTATTCGATAACATCGATATGGGACGAAACCTGAATCAACACGACATTGAAGAAGCAGCGAAAAAAGCACACCTGCATGATGTCATCATGGAGATGCCAGAAGGTTATCAAACGGAACTGGGGGAAGGCGGGTTACGTTTATCCACGGGACAACGACAGCAACTCATCATTGCACGCGCTTTAGCAGGGTCGCCGAAAATTTTACTCCTTGATGAAGCCACCGCGAATGTCGATAGTGAAACAGAACAAGTGGTGCAAAAAGCACTGAAACGCTTACAAGGGAAAGTCACTATGATTGTGGTTGCCCACCGATTGTCAACGATTCATCATGCCGATCAAATATTAGTTCTCGACCGTGGTCAGTTAATCGAACAAGGTAACCATGAGCAATTAATGAATATTGAAAACGGAAAATATCGGGCAATGTATCAACTGCAACAACAAGAACAGAAAGTTTCGCAAGCCGAGCAGTCACAGAACAGTTGATAAGGATACTAATTTAGCAGTGATAACCAGATGAGTTCTGGTTACCAATAGGTCTCTTTACGTTTAGCTCGAGCAATAATGTTTTGTGGCATTCTCTGCTCAAGCCCCTCACGTAATAAGGTAATACGTTTATGCTGACGCTTATCTGCCGTTACCGAGTTGTATAACCAGCGGTACGCATCTTCGTAGTCTAACGGGCTACCATAATCTCTCAACAATAATTCAGCGAGCTGAATACGGGCATTAAGGTCGCCCATTTTAGCGGCCTCTCTTAGATATGGGATAGCCTTTTCGCGATCCTGCTGTACAAAAGTACCATGAGCGTAATACGACCCCATTCGCTCTAAAGCGGCAGGTAACCCCTGATGAGCCGCGCTTTCGATATAGTACAAACCAAGCTCGATATCTCGATCAACACAGACTCCCCAACTTAACATATCCCCATACAGAAACTCATAAGAAGGCAAGTTGATACGAGTCGCACGCGCAACGATATCTTCCACTAACTGGCACTTATCCGCTTTTACACGTTCTAAATGTTTGTTCTGCTCAATCAGTTTGATGAGCTCAGATTCGCTGTAAATCGGTACAGGTTCACCTACGTCCGTTAGCTCAGCTGCTTTTGCTGTTGCCAAGGAAGCATGGAGCACCAATATCAGCGAAGCTGCGATAGTTCGTAGCTTCATTGCTGTACTCTTATCAATTCTATTAGCCATCATTTTTTTAGTGTACGACGTGCACACTGGCTAAGCTTGATCTTTGTATCGACCATCTAGAGTATCTCTTTAGGCAAAACTTGTCGATCAGCGGCAATTTTTTGCCTCCAGATCACATGTTTTTGCCACAACAATGAGTTAGAGCCGAAACATATTTGCACCAATCGGATCCGCTCGATATTAAATGGCGTGCTGGTTGTCTATTAAAATTTTCCTCAACCATGCTCAGTTATCATCTGACCAAGAGTTTTGATTGAACAAAATTTAACCCAACCAAGAAAGTATATACCCAAATGACCTCAAGATGCAGGATTCAGAGCTTCATCAACGAGCCTAGATCAAACTCAATCACGGTAGGAATAGTCATTCCCTTTCAACGTAGAATGACTATGTCTTCAAATCAGTGCCTTGCCTAAGAGCGAAACCATTCTCGCTGAAACAGCATCTTGAAGTTACTTGGGTATAAATATAAAAAAAACCGGCTAGTCAGCCGGTTTTTCTCAAATAATCACCAAGGATTATGCATCAAATGGGTGAGATTTGATGATGGTTTCACGACGGTCTGGGCCTGTTGATACGATATCAATTGGCACACCAGTTAACTCTTCAATGCGTTTGATGTAATCAAGAGCCGCTTGAGGTAGTTTATCGATAGATGTTGCACCGTAAGTACTTTCCGACCAACCTGGCAGAGTTTCATAAATCGGAGTAATACCTTCGTATGCATCAGCAGCTAGAGGTGACACTTCTAGTACTGTACCGTCTTCTAGTTGGTAACCTGTACAGATTTTCACTTCTTTTAGGCCGTCTAAAACATCAAGTTTTGTTAGGCAGAAGCCAGTTACAGAGTTAATTTGAACTGCGCGGCGTAGAGCTACTGCATCAAACCAACCACAACGACGTGCACGACCCGTTGTTGCACCAAACTCAGCGCCTTTAGTGCCTAAGTGGTTGCCAACTTCGTCAAATAGTTCAGTCGGGAATGGACCTGCACCAACACGTGTGCAATATGCTTTCACGATACCGCAGATATAACCTAAATGGCGAGGACCAAAACCTGAACCTGCAGCAACACCACCAGCAGTCGTGTTAGAAGAGGTAACATATGGGTAAGTACCATGGTCGATGTCTAGAAGAGTACCTTGAGCACCTTCGAACATGATTTTGTCGCCACGTTTACGAGCAGCGTCTAGTTCGTTAGTCACATCGATAACCATAGAAGTTAATAGGTCTGCATAACCCATCACTTGTTCAAGCACTTCTTCATAGCTTACTGGTTCAACTTTGTAGAAATGTTCTAACTGGAAGTTATGGAATTCCATGACTTCTTTCAGTTTGGCAGCGAACTCTTCTTTATTAGCTAAATCACCAACACGTAAACCACGACGAGCTACTTTATCTTCGTAAGCAGGACCGATACCACGACCAGTTGTACCAATCGCTTTCTTGCCGCGTGCCGCTTCACGAGCCTGATCAAGAGCTACGTGATATGGCAGAATTAGTGGACACGCTTCAGAAATGTATAGGTTCTCACGAACAGGAACACCACGTTCTTCAAGTTCTTTCATTTCATGCAGCATTGCATCTGGTGATAGCACTACGCCATTACCAATGATGCATTTAACGTTTTTATGAAGGATACCTGATGGGATTAGGTGGAGTACGGTTTTTTCACCGTCGATAACTAGTGTGTGGCCTGCGTTGTGGCCGCCTTGATAGCGAACAACGTATTTTGCGTCTTCAGTTAGAAGATCAACGATCTTTCCTTTACCTTCGTCACCCCATTGAGTGCCGAGGACAACTACATTATTTCCCATTTTTCCAAGTCTGATTGCTAGTTAAAAATGGATTCTAGCACTGATCGTTTTTTGATGCAGTCACTTTTTAAGCATGAAAAAATCATAAGATCAGTACTAGTTATTACTTTTGGTTATTTAAGCGCAATTATTCGTCCGAATAGATTTTTACCGACAATTGCCCATCGCAATCGATTGCGGCACGATACATCCCCGAACTATTCATCGCAAAATGAATTTTCCCTTGCGCATCAATGGCTATCAAACCACCTTCACCACCGATCGTTTTCAGATCGCCTTGAATGATCGTCTCACATGCCGTCGCCACATCTTCTTTCAAGTATTTCATTCGTGCTGCGACATCACCAGCTACCATTTTACGAATAAAAAATTCCCCCATCCCAGTACAAGAAACCGCAACATTATTATTTTCTGCTACTGTTCCTGCACCAATGATAGGTGAATCACCAATACGACCAAATTTCTTATTCGTGATCCCACCGGTACTTGTTGCTGCGGCGAGATTGCCATGCTGGTCCAATGCGACAGCGCCAACGGTGCCATGTTTGCGATCATCTGGGTATTTTGCTTCTGATAAAGCAACATGTCCCTGCTTTTTCATCGCCAGCAACTGCTCATAACGACGATCTGTGAAGAAATAGTCTTGTTCTGTGAAAGCATAATCATGCTGGAATGCGAACTCTTCAGCCCCCTCTCCCATTAAAAAAACATGGTCGCTATGAAGCATGACATCACGAGCCAGCTCAATCGGGTTTTTAATATGGCGAACACCAGCAATAGCACCAGCGTTAGAATTACTACCGTCCATTACAGAGGCATCCATTTCAACCATCTCTTTATGAGTTAATACTGCCCCGTGGCCTGCATTAAAGTTGGGAGAATCTTCCATCACCTTTACCGCAGCAACAACTGCATCAACAGCAGTTCCCCCATTCGCTAAAATATGGTGCCCTGCTTGAACTGATTTTTCTAAATCCGCCAAAATAGACTGTTTAAGATCTTCACTCATGTTTTCACGCAAAATCGTGCCTGCGCCGCCATGAATAGCGATAGAGAAAGGTTGCGACATGTAAACTCCCAGTATAATTGTGCTTTTTATACGAGTTTGTCGATTTTTTCTGCAGAGTCAACAAAAAAACGCTGCTAAGCAGAGCTCAACAGCGTTTATAAGTATTTATTACTTAGAGGAATATTTTATTCCAGCGTAACGTTTGTTCTTAGTGAGAACAACCGCAACCACCGTTACCACCACAGCAACCTTCGCCATGATCGTGGTCGTGACCATGCGCTTGGTGAACATGGCCATGATCGATTTCTTCAGCAGTTGCTTCACGAACTGCAACCACTTCAACGTCAAACGTTAGAGTTTGACCAGCAAGCATGTGGTTACCGTCAACAACAACTTCATCGCCATCAACTTCAGTGATTTCTACAGGGATTGGACCTTGGTCTGTATCCGCTAGAAAACGCATACCAACTTCTAGTTCGTCAACACCTTGGAACACGTTCGCAGGAACGCGTTGAACTAGATCATCGCTGTGTTCACCGTAAGCATCTTCAGGAGCAAATGTCGCAGAGAACTTATCGCCTGCAACTTTGCCTTCAAGTTCACGTTCCAAACCAGTGATTAGGTTGTTGTTACCGTGAAGGTATTCTAGAGGCGCATCAGTAGTTGACTGATCTACAACAACACCATCTTCTAGTTTCACTTGGTATGCCAAAGCGGCTACCACGTTCTTTTCAATTTTCATACAAGCTCCAAGGAGTTTATTGCTCTTAGCATCAGTGAACTGACCCAAGCATACATATAAGATGGGCGATATTATGAAGATCCTCAGCAGAAACTCAAATGATTATTCTGGCTTAAAGATTCCTATCATCTGTTCACTGGTTCTACCTGCCTTTTCGACAGACTGCGGTTTACGCTGCTCAGAGTAGCCACATTCGACGCACTCTACCAGCTCGATGTTATTTTCAATCCACCAACGAAGTGTATCTTGCGAATGACAGGATGGACAACTTGCCCCTGCAATAAAACGCTTTTTGTTTGTCACGACTTGATCTACTCCTCATCCCAATAGCCACGACCGATACGATCATTCTCCATTTCGCGACCAAATATCTCTTCGAGTTCTTGGCGCGCTTCTTTGGCTCTTAGGGTCATTTTCTTATCTTCCATATGCTGTGGCAGCAATTTGGTCAGCATAGCAGTATCTAAACGTTGAAAATGTGCTTCGGCTCGTTTTGCTTGATATGGATGCATTCCCAAAGAGACTAAAGTCTTACGTCCCAATTCTAATGCCCCAAGAAACGTCTCTCGTGAATAGCCTTCTACGTCCTGGCTGATTAGCTGGTAAGCCTCAACTCGGCTACGAGCTCGGGCTAATATTTTGAG
The DNA here is from genome assembly GCF_015686695.1 of Vibrio nitrifigilis. Taxonomy (NCBI): domain Bacteria; kingdom Pseudomonadati; phylum Pseudomonadota; class Gammaproteobacteria; order Vibrionales; family Vibrionaceae; genus Vibrio; species Vibrio nitrifigilis. Next base: position 191,970 of record NZ_JADPMR010000003.1, read on the forward strand.
TTGCGGAAAATGATGCTGGCATAAATCGACAATTTTCATCACTTCATCTGGAACGTCAGTACAAATGACAATGGCTTCTGCCTTTTCTGCCCCTGCAACGCGCAACAGTTCTAAGTTCGATGCGTCACCATAAAATACTTGATAACCAAATTTACGTAACAGCCGAATCTGACTGGCATCACTTTCAAGCACAGTCACTTTAATTTTATTGGCCGACATCAAACGGCCAACAATTTGCCCAAAACGGCCAAAACCCGCAATGATAACGCGAGGTTCTTTATCTTCAACATCAACAGGCATTGAATCATCATGAGTCGTTTGATTAAGAGAACGAGCAAACCAGCGCTTTTGAATACTCAGCAATAGTGGTGTGGTAACCATAGATAAACTCACAACAACTAATAAAAATGACACCAGATCCCGAGACAAAAGTTGCTCTGCATTCGCTGCGGTAAAAATAACAAAAGCGAACTCTCCACCTTGGCTCAAAATAGCGGCCATATTGCTACGCGCTTTCGCGCCAGTACCAACAATTCTTGCTAGGAGATATAAAATCGCTCCCTTAATGACGACCAACCCAACCACAGCCTGCAAAATTAACCACGGCTCAACCAACAGTAACCCTAAGTCGACAGACATCCCAACCGCGATAAAAAACAATCCGAGTAACAATCCCTTGAATGGTTCAATTGCAATCTCTAGTTCATGACGAAATTCACTTTCCGCTAATAACACCCCAGCGATAAATGCCCCAAGCGCCATAGAAAGCCCGATTTGTTCCATCATTAGCGCAATACCAATCACCAACAGCAATGCTGCAACCGTAAATAGCTCGCGCACACCACTCAAAATGATGTAACGAAATATCGGACTTAACAGAAAATGGCCGCCAACCATTAAGCCAACAATACCAGCAATCATCCATACGCCATCGATCCAAGTACCTCCAGAGTTTCCCGCCAATACCGGCATTAATGCCAACATAGGAATCACCGCGATATCTTGAAACAGCAGCACTGAGAATCCACTTTGTCCTGTCTCTGTGTGGGTTAATTCTTGCTCTTCAATCACACGCAGTGCAATGGCTGTAGAAGAGAGTGCCAACCCCATGCCAATCACTAAACTGGTACGCCAATCTAAGCCAGCCATTGAAGCGATACTCGATAAGATCCCTGTGGTCACAACAACTTGAGCACCACCCAGCCCCAAGATTGGCATACGCATTTGCCATAGCTTCTTCGGGTTCAGTTCCAATCCAATCAAAAACAGCAGCAATACAACGCCAAATTCAGCGAAATGAAGGATGGCATCCACATCACTGATTAACCCTAACCCCCACGGGCCAATAACCACACCAGCCAGCAAGTAACCAATAACGGAACCTAATCCCGCCCTTTGAGCTAGTGGGACTGCGACAACCGCAGCAGTTAAGAATATCGCTCCACTTTGTAGTAATTCACTTGTCGTCGATTCCATGGCGACTCCTTAATTGTTCAGTGGATTGATGAGCCATTGGCGATATTTCTCAGCATGTTGGTAACGCTCTAAATCAGTGACGTTTCGAGCCCAATAAAGAACGAGCGGTTCAACCCACTCCATTTGGCATAGAGAGGCGGTCAATTCAAAAGGTTGCAGAATTTGATTAAGAGAATAGCGGTTATAACCTTGCTCGCCGAATGCTTGCTCTCGCCCTCCAGTAGTAATAACACTGCGCCAATATTTCCCTTTTAAGGCACTAGATTCCCCAAAAGCAAACCCCTTACCGAGTACCGTATCTATCCACTCTTTTAACAGCGCTGGGCAGGAATACATGTAGAGTGGATGTTGAAAAACAATGACATCATGAGAGAGTAAACGTTGATGCTCAGCATGAATATCAATAAAGAAATCTGGGTACGTTGCGTAGAGATCTAAAATAGTGACGTGTTTAAGTGAGCGGATCTTTTTGATCAGCGCTTTATTGGCTTTAGATTGATCGGGATCGGGATGAGCATAAATTATCAATACTTTAGGTATTGGCTTCCCTGCATCTAGCGACATCACCATTCTCTAACACAACTCCTTATGTTATTTATTTGTTACTAGCATCATAACCTATCATCAAGCGACTGCAAGATAAGCACATAAGCAATTGAACTTTACCCACTATTTTATCCTTTATTGGGTAGGATTCAGCCATATCTGAACACAAAGGTTATTTATCCATACTTTGGTATAACAATCGACATTTCACCTCATAACCCCTACTATTCCTCGCGCAAACCTGAGGAAAAGCGAAATTTATGATTATCTTCTCTGACATACAGTTACTTCGTGGCGGTAAGCCGCTGCTTGATGGCGCCTCAGCCACCATTCACCCAGGCGATAAAGTGGGCTTGGTCGGTAAAAATGGCTGCGGTAAATCCACCCTCTTTGCTTTGATGAAAGACGAACTGTCTATCGATGCAGGTTCAATTAGCCAGCCTTCTAGCTGGGAATTAGCATGGGTTTCTCAAGAAACACCAGCATTAGAACGAACCGCATTAGATTATGTTATTGATGGAGATCGTGAATATCGTGATCTAGAACGACAACTGGCTGAAGCAGAAGCCAAAGATCAAGGTACACGTGTCGCAGAGTTACATGGCAAGATCGAAACTGTCGGCGGTTACAGTATCCAAGCACGCGCCGCTGAGCTATTGGATGGCCTAGGCTTTAGTCAAGAACAGATGAATTGGTGTCTCACACAATTCTCTGGGGGTTGGCGTATGCGTTTAAACTTAGCCCAAGCTCTGTTATGTCGCTCTGATTTACTGCTGCTCGATGAGCCAACCAACCACTTAGATCTTGATGCGGTGATGTGGCTAGAACGTTGGCTACAAACCTATCCGGGCACTTTGGTTATTATTTCGCACGACCGTGATTTCCTTGATCCGATCGTAGGCCGCATCATTCACATTGAAAACCAAAAGCTCAACGAGTACACCGGCAACTACTCTTCATTCGAAGAACAACGTGCACAGAAACTGCTGCAACAACAAGCGATGTATGAGAAGCAACAGAAACAGATGTCGCATATGCAAAGCTACATCGATCGCTTCCGTTACAAGGCGTCCAAAGCTCGCCAAGCACAGAGTCGAATCAAAGCCTTAGAAAAAATGGAAAAAACGCTACCAGCGCAATTTGATAACCCATTTAGCTTTGAATTTCGTGAACCTCATGCGCTGCCTAACCCTATCTTAATGATGGATGAAGTTTGCGCCGGCTACGGCGATAAGCTCATTTTGGATAAAATTCGTCTTAACCTAGTTCCGGGTAGCCGAATTGGCCTTCTTGGCCGCAACGGTGCGGGTAAATCCACATTAATCAAACTGCTTTCTGGCGATCTGAATCCTCAAGCGGGTGAATTAACGTACTCGCAAGGTGTAAAAATTGGTTACTTTGCCCAGCATCAATTAGAAACCTTACATCCAGAAGAAACCCCACTCCAGCATATGATGCAAATTGCGCCCGATCAGACCGAGCAACAATTACGCGATTATTTAGGGAGTTTTGGTTTCCAAGGAGATAAAGCGTTAGATCCTGTCGGGCCATTCTCTGGTGGGGAAAAGGCTCGTCTAGTGTTAGCACTGCTGGTTTGGCAAAAACCTAACCTACTTCTGCTCGACGAACCAACCAACCACCTTGATCTCGATATGCGTCAAGCTCTAACGCTCGCATTACAAAGTTATGAAGGTGCAATGGTGATTGTCAGCCACGACCGTTACTTATTGCGGGCGACCACCGATGATCTTTACCTAGTTCATGATCATCAAGTAGAACCATTTAATGGTGATTTAACCGATTACTATAAATGGCTCACTGAGCAACACCGAGCAATTCGGAAAGAAGCCGCCGGACAAAGCGACAGTAAATCCAATGCAAATAGTGCCGTTGCGAAAAAAGAACAAAAGCGCCGTGAAGCCGAATTTCGTAAACAAACCGCACCAATTCGCAAGAAGCTGACACAGCTAGAAGAGAAAATGGATAAGTTAAACACCATTATCTCAAAGGCTGAAGAACAGTTATCTGACTCCAGCCTTTATGAAAGCGAAAATAAAGCTAAACTTACGGAAATACTCGCGGTACAAGCCAATAGTAAATCCGAGCTTGAAGAAGTAGAGATGGACTGGATGGCAGAGCAAGAAACACTCGAAGAAATGGAAAAGGAATTTAATAGCTGATGAGCCAAAAACACGTCACGACCACCTTAACGCTCGAACGCTTGTGGCAATTTAGCCTCCAGTATTACAGCGTGCGCGAGGTGAAAGAAGCGTGTTTAAGCCTACAGAATAATTTCCACGGCAACGTTAACTTATTGCTGCTATTGAAATGGCTTGATGAAGAGAAGTTAACGTTTGCCGAGCACGACTGGCCAACCGTTTCAGACTGTTTGAGTAGTTCAGAAACCTTGCTGCATAGCTATCGGGAACTGAGGCGAAAGCTGAAGCTATCCGTTCCCGAAACCTTATACCGCGAAGCGTTGCAGTTTGAATTACAATTAGAAAAACAACAGCAGTCTGATTTGGTTCACTGTATCGCCAATCTTTCCCTTGCCACGACAGATACTCCTGCTCTCGCCGCTCGTTATTGTCGTCATCTAGGTGCGGAGCACTTAGGTCGTATTTTTTCCAAACCTATTGAGCCTTTCTCTTCTAAATCCTAATTCGTTGTTTCTTGATTCAGGTGCATACCATGCCTTCATTTGTTGCTGCTCACGGCATAACTAACGCTCACTTACAAACTTTGCTGCCGCGCTTATTTCGCCGCAAACCACTACTATCACCACACTGGCAAACCATAGATACACCGGACGGTGATTTTCTCGATCTTGTTTGGAGTGAAGATTATCGTCAACTCGAATCCCTTACCAAACCAGTTTTTGTGCTTTTTCATGGGTTGGAAGGGAGTTTTTTCAGCCCATATGCTCACGGCTTGATGAACGCCTTTGCGAAACAGGGCTGGCTCAGTGTGATGATGCACTTTCGTGGCTGTAGTGGAAGGCCAAATAATCTTGCCCGAGCTTACCACTCGGGTGAAACCGGAGATGCAAGGCAAGTATTAGAATATGTTCGCGAACGTTGCCCAAATCGCCCAATTGTCGCAGCAGGTGTTTCACTCGGTGGCAATATGCTGGTGAACTATTTAGCCCAATACAATGATGATCCCATAGTATCGGGAGCCACTATCATCTCAGCCCCGCTTGAATTAGGCGCGTGTTCCCAACGTATTGAACGTGGATTCTCTCGCCTGTATCGCAATTACTTACTTAGCTCGCTAAAAAACACTGCACTCCTGAAGCACCAGAAGATGAAAGAAGCATTAGGTATTACTGCGGCCCAAATAAAACAAGTCACACGGCTTATCGATTTTGATGATTTGATTACCGCCCCACTGCATGGTTTTCGCGATGCGCAAGATTACTATCAACGCTGTTCAGGGTTACCGCGCTTATCAGATATCACCATTCCAACGCGACTGATTCAAGCACAAGATGACCCATTCATGACTGATGAAATCATTCCAACCTTCACGCTACCCAAAAATTTGGATTATCAGCTGACTGAGCATGGTGGGCATGTAGGGTTTATTACGGGCAGCTGGAACCAACCCCAAATGTGGTTAGAAGAAACACTCCCCCAATACTATCAAGAATATCTCTAGCTAACTGAGGTATAATGACTTCAGAAAAAAACAGAGGTGAAGAATGATTGTTCCTTGGCAGCAAATTGATCCAGAGACACTTGAAAATTTGATTCGCGAGTTCGTCCTACGTGAAGGAACCGATTACGGTGACCATGAAATACCACTGCAACAGAAAGTCGATCAGGTAAAGCATCAAATCCAAACGGGAGATGCGGTAGTATTTTATTCCGAATTACATGAAACTGTAGACATAAAGCTTAAGCATCAGTAAATCCCCAAAAAGGTTGGAAATTCCATGCTATAGTGAATCCACTATTAGGAATTTCCTGTTCAGGATCACTAGACAAGGTTTGTCATGTCAGCGAAACACCCCATTATTGCTGTAACAGGTTCATCAGGAGCCGGAACAACAACAACTTCGGAAGCGTTCCGAAAAATGTTCAATATGATGTCGGTGCAACCTGCTTGGGTTGAAGGCGATAGCTTTCACCGTTTTACTCGTCCAGAAATGGATGTCGAAATTCGTAAAGCTCGTGAACAAGGCCGCCATATCAGCTATTTTGGCCCTCAGGCTAATAACTTTCCTGCATTAGAAGACTTTTTCCGCCAATATGGAAAAAGCGGAACAGGCCAAATACGTCGCTATCTTCATACCTTTGATGAAGCCGTACCATACAACCAAATGCCTGGCACCTTTACACCTTGGCAAGATATTCCAAGTAATACCGATGTGCTTTTTTACGAAGGACTACACGGTGGTGTCGTCGATGGTGACGTCAATGTGTCACAACATGTTGATTTTCTGATCGGTATGGTACCAATTGTTAACTTAGAGTGGATTCAAAAGTACGTTCGAGATACCCGAGATCGTGGGCATTCTCGAGAAGCAGTGATGGATTCCATCGTACGCTCGATGGATGATTATTTAAATTATATTACCCCGCAGTTTTCTCGTACTCATATCAATTTTCAGCGAGTACCCACAGTAGATACGTCAAACCCATTAAATGCGAAGGGCATTCCAAGTTTAGATGAAAGTTTTGTCGTAATCAGACTTCGCGGGATAAAAAATGTCGATTTTCCCTACTTGCTAGCAATGATAGATGGATCCTTTATGTCTCGGCATAACACCATTGTCGTTCCTGGGGGGAAAATGAGTTTTGCAATGGAATTAATCGTGAGACCGATCCTGCAACAACTCATAGAAAGCGGTAAAATTGGTTGATTCATCACATACGAATTTCGCTTACTTTTCATACCGTGATCATAAGCACGTTTTTGCGCAAAAATTCGGCCAAACGACACGATTAAAGTCAAGAAATTCGAAGTGAAAAAGGATACTATTCTTTAACGGAAACAAGATAACTTGCAGTGAATCCAAACTCTTCTTATTCTAGTAAGCCTGAATAAGGCTTCGCTAAATTATGGATAGCGGCAAGCGTACCCTGCAGAGGAAGTGAGATATTATGGTTCTAGGTAAACCTCAAACAGACCCAACATTAGAGTGGTTTCTTTCACACTGTCATATTCACAAATACCCATCAAAGAGCACTTTGATACACGCGGGTGAAAAGGCAGAAACGTTGTATTACATCGTCAAAGGTTCTGTTGCGGTATTGATCAAAGATGAAGAAGGTAAGGAGATGATTCTTTCCTATCTAAATCAGGGTGATTTTATCGGCGAACTTGGTCTTTTCGAAGAAGGTCAAGAGCGTACAGCCTGGGTTCGTGCTAAATCACCATGTGAAGTGGCAGAAATTTCATTTAAGAAATTCCGTCAGTTAATCCAAGTAAACCCAGATATTCTAATGCGTTTATCAGGGCAAATGGCACGTCGTCTACAAGTTACTAGCCAAAAAGTTGGTGATCTTGCATTCCTTGACGTAACTGGCCGCATTGCACAAACACTATTGAATCTAGCGAAACAGCCAGATGCAATGACTCACCCAGACGGTATGCAAATTAAAATTACTCGTCAAGAAATCGGTCAAATCGTGGGTTGTTCTCGCGAAACTGTTGGTCGTATTCTTAAAATGCTTGAAGAACAAAACCTTATTTCCGCACACGGTAAAACTATCGTGGTATACGGCACACGTTAATTCTTTTTAACAAGCATATGAATATGTAAAGCCACCTTTCGCAGGTGGCTTTTTCTTAGTGGGTAATCCAAGAAAGCTGACTCAGCGTTGCCGATGAGTACTTTCAAAAATCTTATTGGCGGATGCTTCAACAAACCCTTGATAGAGTTGACCATCCGGTTGCTGATAACGTTTGGCAAATTCATAAAAGCCACCTGGAATCGACAACACACCATCACTAAATGTCACATTAACCGTATCTGCAAGCGTGGAGGATTGCTCTAAACACACTTCCGGTGAACCTTTAACCTCACCACCAGATTGGTTGATAGCAAAACCTTGCTGACGCAAGAATGCATTCACAGTGCTTACCTCATCAAATGCCTTTAGCTGATTCACACTCACTGTAAAATGATTAGCACCATATCCATGCGCAGCGAGCCAACTGGCATATTCACTCTCTAGAGCTAACTGCTTATAGTCATCAATGGTGATAGACCAAGGTCGCCCTCGATACAAAAATGCCCCTGATGCTATATCTAACTCTTCACTTTGCCCCAATAGCGACGCAATAATTTGTTGGGCTTCCAACGTTAATTGTTCAACCAATAATTCACTAATGAACACTTTTGGTAAACTTGGAGCCGGATGTTGGTAGTGCCGAGCATAGAGCTTTTTCTCCCGAAAATGATATTCACCGCCCATCTCATAACCCAATGCAATAAACGTTTTTGCCAACGCTTCAATACCTAAGTGATCGCTTTTAAACGTTCTCAGAGCAATATGATCATTAATGAGTGGCGTGTCCTCCTGTAATAAGTGATGGACCTTTTCTGCCGACGGACACAAGCGAGTGGTGTAATCCAGCCATAAGCTGTCAAACAATTGGTTTACTGTCATGACTTACTCCTCGTTATTGTGCTAACACCCGGACGAAATCATCGTCTTGTACCTGTAAAGCAGCGGCAACATCAGGGGCTAACATGACACTATGGTTCTCATGATTCACAGCTGCCTTCGCGGCTGTTGCCCTAAACTGAGTAAAGCTAGTGTTAGCAATAAGAAACCATTGAGCACTGGTGTGCTCTACCACTTTTACCTTTAAACGCAGTGAATCTCGCACCGAAGCGATATGTTCTAAATCACACTCAACAGCAGGTCCGGCATCGAAAATATCCACATAGTTTCGACACACGAAGCCCTCTTTTTTCAAGAGGCTTAGCGCGGGCCTAGTGTTGTCATGGACTTGACCAATGACAGCCTGAGCCTCTTTACTAAGGAGATTAATGTAAATCGGCAGTTTGGGCATTAAATCAGCGATAAATCCCTTATTTCCAATACCGGTTAGGTAATCAGCCATAGTGAAATCTATCGAAAAGAAGTGTTGTTGGAGCCATTGCCAAAATGGTGAGTTACCTTGCTCATCACACACACCACGCATTTCAGCAAAAATGGTTTGAGAAAACCGTTGCGGATGCTCTGCTAACATCAGAAAACGGCATTTCGACAGCAAACGCCCATTTAATCCGCCACGAAATTGTGGCCGTAAAAATAGTGAGCAGACTTCGCTATACCCGGTGTAGTTATTACCAAACGTCAGTAACTTAACTGTATTTTTCACATTCAGCTTACGAGAATGGTGCACAATGGTGCTGATGTGATAAGAGTAGAAAGGGACATCCCAACCCACGGCGGCTTCTATGCCTGTCGTGCCAGCGATTTCTCCAGTTTCACTATCATAACCAACCATCAAGTACCCCTCATCATAGGGCTCAATCACATTGGCTTTAGCAAAGCTGTATTCGGAATGTTGAATGCGGTTTTTTAAGAGCTCTTCATTAACCGGAAGAGAAGTAAATCCATGTCCCGACTCAACGGCACAAGTATGTAGTGCTTCATAATCTGACATTGCAATAGGGCGAACAACTAGCATCAATATATCCTCCAGATGCTAAGGGCCCGAAAAATCGGGCCCTACCTAGTCTATCGCCATGAAGCTCAAAGTCCTCATGGAGCGAGATGGCGATCCCCAGCTCACACTAGTGTCGAAATAGCTTTATCTAGGCGAGCTAAACCTTCTTCAATATCTTGTTCAGGAATGATCAATGATGGAGTGAAACGCAACACATTTGGCCCAGCCACCAACATCATCAATCCTGCTTTACCAGCAGCAACAAGAATATCACGTGCACGACCTTCCCATGCTTCATTCAATGCGGCACCAAGTAATAAACCTTTACCACGCACTTCCGAGAAGATGTGGTATTTTTGGTGAATTTTTTCTAATCCCGCACGGAAAAGTGTTTCACGTTCTTTTACGCCTGCCAGTGTTTCTGGTTGGCTAATAATATTGACCGCCGCTTCTGCAACAGCGCAACCTAGTGGGTTACCACCGTATGTAGAACCATGAACACCAACTTTGAAATGCTCAGCAATTTTAGTGGTCGTCATAATGGCACCGATAGGAAAACCAGCACCTAATGATTTTGCTGTACTTAAAATATCAGGAGTAATACCCAAACCTTGGTAAGCATAGAAATCGCCTGTACGACCGTTACCTGTTTGCACTTCATCAAAAATAAGTAACGCATTGTGTTTATCACACAACTCGCGCACTGCTTGAGCAAATTCATCAGATGGCGAGACGATACCACCTTCACCTTGAAGTGGCTCCATCATAACGGCACAAGTTTTATCAGAGATGTGCGCTTTCAATGCATCAATATCATTGTATGGAATGTGGGTGATATCAGATGGTTTAGGGCCAAAACCATCTGAATAATGAGATTGCCCACCCACCGTAACAGTAAAGAAAGTACGGCCATGGAATCCTTGCACAAACGCTAAGATTTCTGTTTTTTCTGGTCCGTAAGTATCGACGGCATAACGACGAGCTAATTTTAGTGCCGCTTCATTTGCTTCTGCACCTGAATTAGCGAAAAAAACTTTTTCCGCAAAAGTTAACTCCGTTAACTTCTTCGCCAAACGTAGAGCCGGCTCATTGGTCATGACATTACTTAAATGCCAAATTTTGTTGCCTTGCTCAGTGAGCGCTTTCACCATTGCAGGATGACAATGACCTAAACAACTTACCGCAATACCACCAGCAAAATCGATATATTCATTATCCTGTTGATCCCAAACGCGTGATCCCTGACCTTTTACTGGAATGAAATCCATTGGGCTATAACAAGGCACCATCACCTCATCAAATACACTACGTTCTACACTATTTTTCACTGTCATTGCACATCCCCTCCAGATACGCATGCTGAGCTATGAGCAATTACTTACATTTTAGACTAACTATAAGCTTTATATTGCGGACAAGCTGTCTGAGCATTGCAATTTAAAATAAACCAATTTGATAGTGGCACATTGTGTCATCACATTCATGCCGTAGCACCGAAATAACACCAATGATTATTTATGCACTAATAATAAGATTTTATGAAGCAAATTTCGATCACTTCGTGAAAATTTATTTTTTAACCACAAGTTAAAAGGCATCAGAAGTGCAAATGGAAGAGAGAGCGAATAAAATTTCATTCCCTCTCTTTTTAAGAAAAGAGTAAAAACGCAGTTGATAACAAGATAAACGGCTATTTAACCGCCTGCTTCACCGCTAAAAAGTTCGCGAGCAATTCGTGACCTTGCTCAGTTTTTATCGATTCAGGATGAAACTGCACTGCATGTATTGGTAATGATCGGTGCTGATACCCCATGATTTCATCCACATTACCTTGCCCATTTTCGGTCCAAGCAGTCAACTCAAAGCAATCTGGTAGTGATGAAGTCTCCACCACTAAAGAGTGGTAACGAGTCACGATTAAAGGGTTGTTTAACCCATTAAAAACACTTTTATTATTATGACGAATAGCGGATGTTTTGCCATGCATAACTTGCCTAGCTCGAACGACATTCCCGCCAAAAGCCTGAGCAATCGCTTGATGACCCAAACATACCCCAAGAATTGGCAATTTTTGGGCAAAATGGCGGATAGCCTCAAGCGATATACCTGCCTCATTTGGAGTACATGGCCCTGGAGAAATAACTAAATGATCAGGAGCTATGGCTTCAATCTCAGCGATGGTGACCTCATCATTTCGAACAACTTTCACTTCCGCTTTCAGCTCACAGAAATATTGGTACAAGTTGTAGGTAAAAGAGTCATAGTTATCAATAATCAGTAGCACGTCTTAATCCACTAACAGTTTGTAATAAGAGCAAGGTTACCCTTGTATAACATAAAAAGCCCCAGCTAAAACCGAGGCCTCTCTTAAGATTAGTATCTAAAGTCGCTTATGGACGACCAACGAAACCAACCGCTTCGAATACCTGCTTTAATGTTTCCGCAGCACGCGCAGACGCTTTTTCAGCCCCTTCACGCATCACAGAATCCAAGTAAGCGCGGTCGTTACGTACTCGATGATATTCTGCTTGTACAGGCTCTAACATTGCCACTAACGCTTCACCGACATCTTTCTTAAATGGGCCATACATCTCTACACCAGCATATTGCTCTTCAATCTCAGCAAATGTTTTACCTGTTGCAGCCGAGTAAAGACCCATAAGGTTAGCAATGCCAGCTTTATTTTCCGGATCATAGGCGATACGCGGTGGATTATCAGCGTCTGTTTGCGCTTTATTGATTTTCTTGATGATCGATTTAGGCTCTTCAAGCAAGGTAATTACGTTTTTACGGTTATCATCTGATTTCGACATTTTCTTCGTCGCATCTTGCAAACTCATAACACGTGCATTCACTTGTGGAATATACGGTTCAGGAACCGTAAAGATTGGCGCTTCTGGGCTGTAGATGTTGTTAAAGCGTGTCGCAATATCACGTGCCAGTTCTAAGTGTTGCTTTTGATCACTACCTACCGGGACTTGGTGAGCACCATAAAGTAGAATGTCTGCCGCCATCAATACTGGATAGTCAAACAAACCTACATTCACATCATTTGCATAACGAGCCGATTTGTCTTTGAACTGAGTCATACGATTCAGCTCACCCATTTGTGTGTAACAATTTAACACCCAACCTAATTGAGCATGTTCCGGTACATGAGACTGAACAAATAGAGTGCTCTTCTTAGGGTCAACACCAACGGCTAAACAAATTGCCAACGCATCTAAGGTCGCTTCATGCAATGCTTTCGGATCTTGGCGAACGGTAATCGCATGCAAATCAACAACACAGTATTGGCAATCATAGTCGTCTTGCATTTGTTGCCATTGACGTAGAGCACCCAAATAGTTACCGATACTAAGTTCACCTGACGGTTGAACACCACTCAATACGATGGGTTTGCTCATGAGAATGATTTCCTTGTTACAAATAATAAGTAAAACAAATACTAACGTGGCACGCCTACTCTGCTGTGACACAACGATAGAAAAATAATTAGTCCGTATCGTACGTTTTACAATACGGTTTTGCCAGTGTACTCATTGACGAGTATTTTGCTAGTAGCAAACGATAATTTTAGAGCTCAATACCTTCAATCGATAGAAGATCTTTAATGTCATCAGCCACGTAGTTTGGTTCAGCATTAGCAATAGGTTCACCATGGTTATATCCATAGGTGAGGCCAAATGATATACAACCCGCATTTTTGGCGGCTAACACATCATTTTTTGAGTCACCAACCATTACCATCTGCTCCGCAGACACTTGGTGTTTGTCCAATAACCAATTCAAAGCCATCGGGTTGGGTTTTTTCTTCTCAAATGCGTCCCCTCCCAACACATCAGTAAAATACTGAATGATGTTGTGCTGCTCTAGAATATGAGGCACAAATTTTGAAGGCTTGTTGGTAATAACAGCCAGCGTATAACCTGCAGCATATAGCGCAGCAATAGTTTCAACAACATTAGGGTATAAACTACTATGTTGATGACCCGTTTCTGCATAGAAATCATCAAACAGAATACGTGCTTTATGCAATAGCTCAGCATCTAAGGTTGGAGATACTGCAATATCCTGACTAAGCGCTCGGCCAATTAAAACATCAGCACCATTACCCACATACTCTCTGACTTGCTCTTCGCTTACACATGGGTAGCCTAGCGCTTGAACCGCTTGGTCAGCCGCAACCGCCAAGTCAGGCACGCTATCGAGTAAAGTGCCATCTAAATCAAAAGCAATCAGTTTTATTTCAGCCAAAATAGTTTCCTAGTCTTATGAGTGTTACCAATCAGTGAACACAAATGGGGGACACATGCTGCGCCCCCTCATACGATTGATATACTTACCATGACCGATGTTATGAACGATCGGGAAGGTTTTCAGATTTACATTTAACCACTTGAGCAAGCTCAGCACGCATCTCATCAATCACCGCTTTATAGTCAGGTTGACCAAAAATGGCTGAACCCGCGACAAATACATCCGCTCCAGCTTCCGCAATTTCGCGAATATTGTCAATTTTCACGCCACCGTCAATTTCCAAACGGATATTATGCCCGCTATGTGCAATGCGCTGGCGTACTGCTCGAAGCTTATCTAGAGTATGAGGAATAAAGGCTTGGCCACCAAAACCAGGGTTTACCGACATCAATAAAATCATATCGATTTTATCCATAATATGGTCAAGGTAATGCAGTGGAGTAGCAGGATTGATCACGACACCCGCTTTACAGCCGTGCTCTTTAATCAATTGCAAAGTACGATCAACATGGTCAGATGCTTCAACATGAAAAGTAATCATTGAAGCGCCAGCTTTGGCAAAATCAGGGATGATTCGGTCAACAGGCTTAACCATTAGATGGACATCGATCGGTGCTGTAATCCCATAATCACGTAACGCCTTACATACAGGAGCACCAAAAGTAAGGTTGGGAACGTAGTGGTTGTCCATCACATCGAAGTGAACAACATCCGCTCCAGCAGCAAGAACGCGTTCAACGTCTTCGCCTAATCGAGCTAAATCCGCGGAGAGTATAGATGGCGCAATGATAAAATCTTTCATTCCTGACCTCTTAAGGTAATCAATGCAAACTGAACAAACGATGTTCAACATTCTACCTAAGGGGGCGAGCAGATCCCAGCATTACACTCAGAGACAAAACGCTTTTTACTCAGAATCGACTTGTTCGACACTTTTTGTATTAAACAGAGCGAGTAACTCATCCACTTTATTGCGGCCAGCACCATTACGACTGATAGTTCGTTTCACCTTAACCACACTCAGTTTCGCCCCATGGTACAAACGGCGAGTTAAAATTGTGTCGTGGTTAGAGATTAGAACAGGAATGCCCCGCTCTCCGGCAGTCTTTTCTGCAATGTCTGCCAGCTTTGCTTGATCGTCTAGCGTGAAACCATTACCCGCATAAGACGTAAAATTCGCTGTATTGGATAAAGGTGCGTAAGGAGGATCACAATACACAACGCTCCCCTGAGACGCTTTCGCAAACGACTCTTCATACCCCGTACAAATAAACTCGGCTTTTTTGGCTTTTTCAGCAAAAAATTCCAACTCTTTTTCTGGGAAGTAGGGTTTTTTATAAGAGCCGAACGGCACATTAAAACCGCCTTTTTTGTTGTAACGGCATAAGCCATTAAAACCAAAACGGTTCATATATAAGAAGGCTAACGAACGATAGAAGGTATCGGAGGTATCATTAAACTGCTTACGTACATCAAGATACGCTTCTTTCCGATTATTCTCTGGAATAAACCAACGGCGAGCCTCTTCAATATAGCGATCAGGCTCCGTTTTAAGGAGGTTGTAAAGATTGATTAAGTCCGGATTGATGTCTGCTAAAATGTAGCGTTCGTAATCCGTATTCAGAAATATAGAACCAGCGCCAACGAACGGTTCTACCAATTCGTTAGCGTCGGGAAGATGACGTTGTATGTCTTCAACCAGGCCAAACTTACCGCCAGCCCATTTTAAAAAGGCACGCTGCTTCTTCATCTACTGCTCTAATTCAATCACCACTAAATAAGGCTGCGGAATGTAACATATTTTTGGCTCGAGCTCAGGATTATTTCACCCGATCTAGCTCTCGATGAACTTGACTCAAAGATTTAGCCCAAGGACCAAGCGCTTGCAGACGTCCAGGGAGTGTATCCACTGCATCACGGGCCAGTTGAATGGTTGGGTAGTTTTCATAAGTGATGATGTACCACTGCTCGCTATTACGAATGGTTGGGTAGACATTCACTTTACCTTCCAGCTGGTACTGACTTAAAAAGCTTTGTACTTCAGGTAATGATTTTACAGCCGCGAGTTGTAAGGTGTAGCTTCTTGGTGACATCTCTTTAAGTGCTTGACGAGCCAAAGCAAAAGATTGGTCAGATGGCACAGATTTAGAAGCGGGAGCCGTTTCTTCTGTTGAACGGGATTGATCCACAACCGCATCAATTGCTTTTGTGTCAGCCGATGACGCATTATCTTCCATCAGCTTATCAACAACATTAGAGTCGATTACAACACGTTGCTGGTTATCTTCGCTCTCTCCCACACCTTCATTATTTACTTTAACATCAGGAGGAAGAGCACTTGAATCATCTACTGCCCCATCCATAGATACTGCAGCGTTAGCCGAAGAGCTATTCTCATTATTTGCCTCATCCTCAGATTGTTGAGTCATCGATTGAGACGGTTTTTGTACAGTATCAGGTAATGTTGGGATCGCCGTTTGTTCAGGATTGTTCGCATTACCTTGTTCTCCAGCACCTTGAACCGCCTTTGAGTTATGCTCACCGGGCTGAGGCTGAGACAGCATCCACCAATAACCTCCACCGATTAAAAGCAGTAGCACTAAAACAATCAAAGTTAAATTAAGAGGGGAAGCGACAATAGAGCGAATTACAATTCTCTTTTCAGCTTTTTGTTCAGCCAAAGCCATAATATCTCCTGGAATACGTTTGACCTTTTTATAAGCATTACGTGCTCTTCGTTCCATCGAATCATCAACGTAACGCATTACCCGATTTTCGAATAATCGATCAGCTTCTTCTTCACTAAGCTGCTCAATTTCAAGGTCGATTGGTTTCTGTTCTTGGCCGTAACTTAAACGTGTTAATAACGGCTCTAAACGGTTAGACTCGACAAAAAGCACAACGTTCACCGTCCAGAGCGGATTTGCCTGACTTTCAAGAATCCACATCCATAATTCAGAGACAAGTGCTTCGGATAAAAGATGGGCATCGTCAATGGTGACAACGATATCGCAACCTGTTTCAGCAAATAACTGAGCAAAACTATCGGAGAGAGAATCTTTAGGATCGAAAAGTGGTTCAGAAACCAATTGGGAAAGAATCGTTGTGCGATGCTGTTCATCGCTTTGATTAGGGTGACACATCAGCAAGGCTTGGTTTTTATCATCAGCCCACTGTTCTAGATAACGTTGAGCTAACCAAGACTTGCCTGATCCTTCGACACCAAACACATTCACTAAATTAGAACCAAAGCGGGTTAATAACTGCAATCGTTCTAACAGCTCTGTTTGAGAATTTAACTCCAGTTCATGTGCCAAACTCATGTGAACACCCTATAGTAATCAGCGCGTTACTGATAATGAAAGGTTTAATCTATACGGCAAAGATCTATTGCTTGTTTGATCACTGCTTCTGGAACGCCTTTCACAACTTCTGCAGTACCGATACTGGTCGGTAATACAAATCGAAGCTCACCAGCAAGTACTTTTTTATCTCGCATCATGTGCTTCATGAAATCTTCAAACGACATACTGTCCGGAGTATGTACCGGTAGTTTTGCTCGTTTAAGGATAGCAATGATACGATCGACTTGTTGCTCAGTAATCAATCCTTGCAAATGCGCGGTTCTAGCAGCCATAACAGTACCTGCAGCCACTGCTTCACCGTGCAGCCAATTGCCATAACCCAATTCAGCTTCAATCGCGTGACCAAATGTATGACCAAGATTCAATAAAGCCCGAATACCTGACTCTTTTTCATCTTGAGCAACGACTTCAGCTTTAATGCTACAACAACGAGCAATCGCGTGAGTTAATGCTTTCACATCATGCGCATATAGAGCATCAAGGTTTTCTTCTAGCCAAACAAAAAAGGCTTCATCATAGATGATGCCGTACTTAATCACTTCTGCCATACCCGCAGGAAATTCACGGTCGGGAAGAGTTTTCAAGCAGTCAGTATCAATCAGCACTGATTTTGGTTGGTAAAACGCCCCAATCATATTCTTACCCATCGGATGATTCACCGCAGTTTTACCACCAACTGAAGAATCTACCTGAGATAATAATGTGGTTGGGATCTGGATAAAATCGACACCACGCTGATAACACGCAGAAGCAAATCCAACCAAATCACCAATAACTCCCCCACCAAGCGCAATCACAACCATATCTCGGCTGTAATTATGCTCAATAAGGTGAGTCATAATGGTATTAAACGTTTCTAGACTTTTGTACTTCTCACCATCAGGGAGTTCTAGCACTGATGATTCACACCCGATAGCATCAAGCATGGCTGTCACTTTAGCTGCATAGAGTGGTGCAACTGTTACGTTACTGATCACTAACACTTTATGCTTTGGTGACAAAGAAAGAAGAGCCGGATCATTAAATAACCCGGCACCAATTGAGATTGGGTAACTACGTTCACCTAAGTTGACCGTAATCCGCTCCATGGTATGCACTCCTCATAAAAAGAACGACTTAGTGTTCTTCTAGCATTTTTACGATCTGGTTGGCTACCACTTTTGCACTTTGATCGTCAGTTCGAACAGTAACATCTGCGATTTCTTCATACAGAGGATTACGTTCCTTAGCCAGTTCTTCTAGGACTTCGCGAGGGTGCTCAGTCTGTAATAATGGGCGTTTTTTGTCGCGATTAGTTCGCGCAAGTTGTTTTTCAATAGTAGTTTCAAGGTAAACAACGATACCACGAGCAGAAAGGCGGTTACGGTTTTCTTTGCTCTTAACTGAACCGCCGCCAGTAGCGAGAACAATACCTTGCTGTTCGGTCAGATCGTTGATAACAGCTTCCTCACGTTTGCGGAAACCTTCTTCACCTTCTACATCAAACACCCAAGCGATATCTGCGCCAGTGCGCTCTTCGATAACGGTATCAGAATCAACAAACTCCATATGAAGTTGTTGAGCGAGGTGTCTACCAATTGTACTTTTGCCAGCACCCATCGGGCCAACAAGGAAAATATTGCGTTTTTCAGCCATGTTTAGCAGTAATTTACAACGTTAATTCAATGACATCGCCACAAGATTCGCTAGATAGAGTTAAACGATAGGAATGCTTGCGGCACCTATTCCTCACAGATAATTCGTGATAAGACCCGAAATTATCTAGATCTGACTGCACTAATGCAACTTTAATTTCACTTATCGGGCGATAAATTATCTAAGTTATTGAATGAACACTTTCGGAGTGACGAATATAAACAACTCATTTTTCCCGCTCTGCTGGTAGCTGCGGCGAAAAAGAGCCCCCAAAATGGGGAGATCTCCCAGCAGTGGAACTTTTTCTACACGCTGCACAGAACTGTGCTGATAAATGCCGCCTAACACGATAGTTTCACCATTATTAACCATGATCTGAGTCCCGATTCTCTGAGTTTGAATCGCAACGGCACCTCCAGTTCCAGTCGTCACCGTTTCTCCTGGGCGATCTTGCGTGACGTTCAAATCAAGAATAAGTCGATTATCTGGTGTAATCTGTGGAGTAACTTTCAAACTTAACACCGCTTTACGAAAAGAAACCGATGTTGCCCCACTCGCTGCGGCTTCTAAATAAGGAATTTCAGTACCTTGCTCGATAAAAGCGGGCTTTTTATTGGTCGTTAATAACCGAGGACTAGAAATAATTTCTGCTTTCGATTCTCTTTGCAATGCCGAAAGCTCTAAATCTAGCAATGTGTTTGCACCTAATTTGGCCACCTGAAATGCAATACTAGACGAGTTAAGCGGTGCTGAAGGTAAATTGAGGCTGAGCTGCTGACTTAAATCTACCCCATCCTCACCTTTAAGGGATTCTAATGATCCGCCAATATCATGTTGCTGACCATGTAGTATTCCCCAACGGACACCTAAATCCTCCAGTTCACCTTCACTTAACGTGACAATTCTTGCTTCAATCAGCACCTGTTTCATCGGCACATCCAAAGTAGCAACGAGCTGTTCTAAGCGCTGAATACGTTTTGGATCATCAAACACTAACAAACCATTAGTGCGATTATCGACATGTAAACTACCGCTCTCTGAGAGCATGGGAGGTGTCCCTTGGCTGGTGAGTAATGCGTAAACTTCTTTCGCCTGCGCGTAATGAACTGAGATCAGACGATATTCAAATCGCTCCCTTTCATCACGGGTCTGTTCTGGAACACTGTTTATCGGCTCAGGATTTGGTGCTGCGCGAAAAACATGAAGCACCTGTCCGTCCATTCGATGAGCAAGATTTTGACTCTTCATTACAGCCTGTAAAGCCTGCTCCCATGTCACATGTTCTAAATTTAGCGACACTTTTCCTGACACCTCATCTCCGACAACAAGATTGAGATGTCTCTGTTCAGCCAACAAAGTTAATATGCGCCGTACGTCAATCTGTTGAAACTTAAGTGATACCGTTTTGTTAGTTTGGCTTGATAACTCAGCAGATTGAGACCAAGCCAAATCATTAATAAACATAGAGATACAAAATAACCAAGTGCTTAAAAAGTATTTTGACCAAGCCGTTATATGACCTTTCTTCATCATTTTGCTCCCTCCTTTGCCATTGGTTTAAACGACAAAACATAGCGCTCACATTCTTGTAATTGATGGGGTTCTTGCTTTTGTACCATGGCAATTAAGCTTGCTTGGCCAATGTGCGTAATCAGAACGCGATTAGTGCCAACATGCTGCCCAACATATAGTCGAGTTAACTCTTGATTAGGTAATTGAACGATGGCAAATGAAGGAGTGCTTAGCACAACCCCAACTAACCGTAATTGTTGAAAATCGAGAGTAGGGAAAAGCGTTGTGTCACTAACTGTTTTAGAAAAAAAAGAATGACAATCAACAGGTTGCTTTGATGATTGTCTAGTAGAGTGAGCAAAAGGGTTACGATAACCCAAAGCATTAAAAGCCAGTCTAGGGGCAATATGTATAGGGAAAGTTGACGCCTTTTCATTTTCGGTGAATTTAGCGCTTCCCTGAACAGCATCATTTGCCATGGCAGATACCATTCCCCATTTAAAAATGATCACGATGAATGATGTCATCAATAACTGAATATTCATCGGTCTGCACTCTGAACTTGTGCGACACCCTTCACTAACAAAATTTCAGCGTCAGCGGTTGGCTGCCAAATTACAGACTCGAATATCACCGAGTTAAGCTCATGCGTTGCTGCTTGAAAAAACAGTCCTATATGATGATATGAACCTCTTACCCCAAATTGTAAACGTGATACTTTGCCTTTATTCATCCATGTCATGGACACCGTTGTTAGCTCAAATCGTTGCGCTAACAGATTCATCCTTGCCAATATAGAAGATCGCTCACTATCACTCGCAAGTCGCGCGTGTTTAGGCTCTATTGGAGAAGTGAGCGACTGCTTGTCCTGTGCCAATAACACTTCCAATTCATATTTTAATTGTTGTGATTTTTGCCATGTCGTTATCTCATCTTGCATTTCGAGTAATGCTTTCTGTGAAAGCTGTAACTGATGTTGTCGTTTATCGAGCTCTTGGAATGGCTCCTGCCACAAGCACCAGTAACTGAGTACGCCTATTGCGAAAAAACACGCCAAAACCGATATCATTTGATATCGCCACGGCCAGCACACAAAGCTTCTCAACGCTAATTCATGCATCTAGAACTCCCCTTTTATCCAGAGAGAAAGTTCCAGTTCTCGTGTTTGTTTCTTGCCTTGTTCAACAAGAGAACCTAGCAAAACACGCTCAATAAGAGGTTCACGCTCCAATTGACGAATAAAATGTCCGATCTCGGCACTTTTCACTGCATTTAGTTTTAAAGTTATTTGATTTAACTGCCAATCAATTCTATTCAAAACCATATCTTGAGGTAATAGTCTTGGCAGAACATTCATCACGTATAACACTTGGTTATTTTGCTGACGTAATTGAGCTAAAACACTCGCTTTGTCTCGTAAGCTCAGGTATTCACGGTGGATAGATTGCAATATTTGGTGCTGGCTATGTAGTTGATGTTGTCTATATCGAGAAGCATTCATTTGCTGCTCAATCAAATCACTTTCCTGCTGTAACACAAAGTACAAAGTAACTTGAATAACAAGTAGCAATACCGCAACGCCAGTCGAGCACATAAGCAGCCGACGCCGCAGCCTAACACTTCGTTGCTCCCGCCACGGAAGTAAGTTAATTGCATAATGCATGGCGAGTCCTCATCCAGTGCAACCCACTAAGTGCCATACCAAAGGCAGCGGTATAGTTAGAACTCAGAACGAGCTGAGTACTGCGCATATCACAAAGTTGATCTATTGGAATAGCCTTCGTTGGTAAAGCCAACCAACGATTGAGATCATGGAGTAGTTGCGCTGAACAGCCACCCCCACCACCAACCCAGATACCATCAATACGTCTAACATCAGCACCTGAACGATACATAGCAATTTGCTGTTCAACCCATTCCACCCATAATGGTCGTCCAGAGTCAGTCAATTCTTCATATCGGGTATTGGTTTGGTAAAAAGACATCTCATCAGCACCCCCATGACATAAAGTCACTTGGGTTAAACCTATCTCTAAAATGAACCAATGTTGTTGCCCCATTTTCTGAGCTAAAAAGTGCCATACAGCAGATAAACTATTCGCTTGTTGATTTACCATTAATGGGGTAAAACCGGCACTTTCGAATAATGAGGTTCTATTTGCGATTAAGGACTGGCGCGTTGCAACGACTTGATAACGAGGACCTAAATGAGTGCTAGAGTGAACTTCCACGCTCGGAATGTAGTCAAAACTAAGGTCTTCTGATAAAAATGGCAATTGTTCTTGAACATGAGACTTGATGTCTAAATGCGAAAGTTGGTAGCTATCTAACTGTAATTGTTTAGTTATTACTGCTGAGTCAGGAATGCTAGTAGCAACTTTATAACTAAATACCGGTAAGGTCTTTTTTAGTTCTTTGAGTTTCTTTACAATTTTCTGATAATCCAGCATGTGGTTATCAGCGAAAATACCACAGGGTACGAGCAACTCCGCACAGAACACCACTGAATACATATCATGGTGTGTCGGCGTTAAAGTGACAGCTTTTATACTGTAATGGCCAATATCGACACCTGTAACTCGTGATGATATACCCATGCAGCTCAACTCCTGTGATCATCTTAGCCCAATATGCCTTTACAATGTTGTAAGGTAGTGCAACAAGATTTGCACCAAGCTCAGAGGATCACTAGAGTACAAGGGTTTGCCTAACAGCGGCCTCTATTAAACAGGGATTCTCCGGTGAAGTTCATAAAGCGATTAGTAATATTTTCATTAATTTGCACATTTCTTGGAGTCACTACTATTTTTGGATTTTACCTTTATGTGAAACCAGAATTGCCCGATGTAGCGACACTAAAGGACGTCAAATTACAAACCCCAATGCAGGTCTATAGCCAAGACGGCAAATTGATTGCTCAATTTGGTGAAAAGCGCCGCATTCCTTTAAAACTCGATCAGATGCCAAAAGAACTGATCGACGCATTTATTGCCACAGAAGATTCCCGATTTTACGAACACTATGGATTCGACCCTATCGGGATTGCTCGCGCCGCCGTTGCAGTGATGATTTCTGGCAGTGCGACACAAGGGGCAAGTACTATCACACAGCAATTAGCGCGAAATTTCTTCTTAAGTAATGAGAAGAAAATTATGCGTAAGATAAAAGAAATTTTTATCGCTGTTCACATCGAGCAGTTGCTGACTAAAGATGAGATTCTCGAGCTTTACCTCAACAAAATTTACTTGGGTTATCGTTCTTATGGTGTTGGTGCTGCCGCTCAAGTCTATTTTGGTAAAGAAGTAAAAGACCTCACATTAGGTGAAATGGCGACGATTGCTGGCTTACCTAAAGCGCCATCCACCATGAATCCTATTTACTCAATTAAGCGTGCGACAAAACGTCGTAACGTTGTTTTAGCTCGTATGCTCGATGAGAACTACATTACTCGCGAACAATATGAGCAAGCGAAAGCAGAGCCATTGGTAGCAAAATATCATGGCGCAGAAGTCGAACTAAATGCTCCTTATGTCGCAGAGCTAGCCCGTGCATGGATGGTAAAACACTATGGTGATGACGTTTATACCTCAGGTAAAAAAGTCTACACCACGGTGAACTCGAAACTACAAGAAGCAGCTAACCACGCGGCAGTAAATAACCTATTAGCTTACGACGAACGTCACGGCTATCGTGGTGCGATTAAGCAATTGTGGAAAGATGATCAGCCTGCTTGGGATACAGACAAAATAGAAGATTATCTCACTGACCAACCTACTTATGGTGAGCTTTATCCTGCAGTCGTTACTCAAGTTAATGATCAAACAGCGCAAGTTACAGTGAAAAACCACGGCCAACAAGTGATTGCTTGGCAAGATATGAACTGGGCTCGTCGCTTTATCACTGACAACAGACAAGGTCCACTTCCAGAAACGGCGAGTGACATACTCAGCCCAGGCGATCAGATTTGGGTACAACCGCTAACTGATGATAAGAAAGAGTCTGAAGATTTACCTTCAGAAGATCCTGAAGTGCTAAATGAACAGAGATTTACTCATTGGAAACTTAGCCAAGTACCTAACGCGAATACCGCCTTCGTTGCGATGAACCCTGAAAATGGTGCGGTAAAAGCGTTGGTTGGCGGATTTAACTTTGTGCATAACAAATTTAACCGTGCCACTCAATCGGTACGTCAGGTCGGTTCAAGTATCAAGCCATTTATCTATTCCGCAGCCATTGATAGTGGCATGACTCTAGCCACCTTGATTAATGATGCCCCGATTAACCAGTGGGATAAAAGCCAAGGTACAGCATGGCGTCCACAAAACTCACCTCCAACGTATGGTGGCCCAACACGTATTCGTATTGGTTTAGCACAATCGAAAAACGTGATGGCAGTACGAACTCTGCGTGAAGTTGGTTTGGATAAAACTCGTCATTACTTAACACGTTTTGGTTTTGACTTGGACAAATTACCTCGCTCAGAGACCATTGCATTAGGTGCTGGTAGCTTAACTCCCGTGAAATTGGCTCAAGGCTATTCTGTCTTCGCCAACGGTGGTTACTACGTACAACACTTCTATATCAATCGAGTTGAAGGTCCTTTTGGTGACGTGGAATATAAAGCGAATCCAAAGATAATTTGTCGTAAAGATTGTCAGACCAACAAAGATAATGCAGGTTTTGATGAACACGATGCCAATACAGAATATGCTCCACAAGTCATCTCTGCACAAAATGCGTTCTTAGTGCGTGAAATGATGTACAGCAACATTTGGGGTGGCGGTAACTGGTCTCATGGCACGGGTTGGAACGGTACTGGTTGGCGAGCTCAAGTCCTACACCGTCGTGATATCGGTGGTAAAACAGGGACAACCAACGATTCAAAAGATGCTTGGTATGATGGTTTTGCCCCAGACCTTGTTGCAACAGCTTGGGTCGGATTCGATGACCATAGCCGCGATTTAGGTCATACAACACCAAATCCAAATATCAAAGACGATATTCATGGTGCAGAAGCGGGAGCAAAAACCGCCCAACCAGCTTGGATAGAGTTTATGAAACATGCATTAGCCGACGTACCGCACCAGAATAAACAAATCCCTGACGGCATTATTCGAGTGCGTATTGACCGCGCAACAGGTCTGCTAACCAATAAACCTGATTACACATCCATGTTCGAATACTTTATTAAAGGGACCGAACCCAAAGAGTATGTGTCTGATGGTGTTTCAGACAACATCTATACGACGCCATCAGGTGATGACAGTAGCTTGTTCTAGTCGTCATCAAAGTGAAAAGGCTGCCAGTTCAATACGCTGGCAGCCTTTTTTTATGCGCAAAGTAGTGCAAATAGTTTACGCTTGGGATTGCAAATCTAGCGCCTTTTTCTTCATTTGTAGTAATCGTTGCTCGATCACTTCTGCTAGTTTTTCAAAACGTTCACGCAGTGGTGAACCTGGGCGATAAACAACAACCAAACGTCTAGATGGAATTGGATTGACGGCTTTAATGTAACTTACACCATCTTTCTCATGTTCAGTTGGCAAAGCTAATTCAGGCAATAATGTAATTCCCGCCCCCGCAGCTACCATATTGCGTAATGTCTCTAGGCTCGTGGCCTTAAAGCTCTCATCATCTTTTGCACCAGCGGCGAAACAAAAACCTAATGCCTGATCGCGTAAACAGTGACCATCACCTAGAGCAAGGACTGTTCGCCCTTTCAGTTCATGCATATCGATTTCATCACGATCATGCCATTCATGATCACTCGGTACAGCAAGACTTAATGGTTCTTGATAAAACTCGATCTCTTTAAATGGCTCTGTTTCTTCGACCGAAGCTAGAATCAAGCAATCCAATTTTCCTTCTTCAAGCTGCTTTACAAGATCATGCGTTTGCGACTCATGAAGATACAACTCTAATTCAGGAAAGTGATCTTTTAATTCCGGTACAATACGCGGTAATAAATACGGACCAAGCGTTGGAATGAAGCCAATATGCATCGGTCCACTCATAGACCCACCATGCTCATTGGCCATATCTTTGAAGGTTTTTACTTCACTAAGAATACGTTTTGCTTGCTCAACTAACTTAAGGCCTGCATCAGTAAAAAGCACTCGGCGACTGCTACGTTCAAGTAACACTGAGCCTAATTCATCTTCTAACTTACGAATTTGTCCACTTAGGGTTGGCTGACTCACGAAACAAGCCTCAGCAGCTTTACGAAAATGCTTGTGTTCCGCCAACGCGACTAAGTATTCAAAGTCTCGAATGTTCATTTATCGCCCTCTCATAGAAGTAACCTATCGAAACCATAGCATCAAACGATTAGAACTATCAAAGCATTTCTTTTATCTTAATCACATCAAAACGAACACAGATCACTATGCTGTTAAGTAATTCACCATTAATTAAAAAATGTTAAGGATTCCAAGATATGACTATTGCTAAAGAAGGCCAAGCCGTCCCTCAAGTGACTTTCCCAACTCGCCAAGGTGATGCATGGGTTAAGGTGACTACTAATGAATTATTCAAAGGTAAGACTGTGATCGTATTTAGCCTACCAGGCGCGTTCACTCCAACTTGTTCTTCAAGCCACTTACCTCGTTACAATGAATTATTCCCAGTATTCAAAGAACACGGCGTCGATGACATTCTATGTGTATCAGTGAACGACACATTTGTAATGAATGCATGGAAAGCCGACCAAGAAGCAGCGAATATTACTTTTATTCCAGATGGTAACGGCGAGTTCACTGACGGCATGGGTATGTTAGTTGATAAAAACGACCTAGGCTTCGGTAAGCGTTCATGGCGTTACAGCATGCTAGTAAAAGATGGCGTGGTTGAGAAAATGTTCATCGAGCCAAACGAACCAGGCGACCCGTTCAAAGTGTCTGATGCAGATACTATGTTGAAATACATCGCGCCTGATTACAAAACTCAAGAATCCATTACTGTATTCACTAAACCAGGCTGCCCATTCTGTGCAAAAGCGAAACAAGCACTTCAAGATGCGCACCTACAGTATGAAGAAGTGGTTCTAGGCAAAGATGCAACAACGGTTAGCCTACGTGCTGTGACTGGCCGTGCAACAGTTCCTCAGGTATTCATCGGTGGTAAACACATCGGTGGTAGCGAAGAACTAGATACTTACCTAGCTAAATAAGCACCCCAACAGTAGGTGCATCATGCACCTACTGTTTCATTCTTCTCGGGACCCATGATGGGTCCGATATTCAAACACTATGATTATCAGTGATGGTAGCTACATCATCGCTAAGGACCCGTTATGCATAAAATAAATGTTGATGTTGCTGTTATCGGTGGTGGTACCGCTGGTTTAGGTGCTTACCGCGCCGCTAAAGCTCATTCAAATCGCGTCGTTATGATTGAAGGCGGCCCATACGGCACGACCTGTGCGCGCGTTGGTTGTATGCCTTCTAAGCTACTGATTGCCGCAGCTGAAAGTGTACACCAAATTGAAAAAGCACCTGGATTTGGTATTCATCCACAAGGTGACATCCATATTAATGGTCGAGAAGTGATGGACCGCGTTAAGCGTGAACGCGACCGCTTTGTTGGCTTTGTACTAGAAGGGGTCGATGAGATTCCAGCAGAAGATAAAATTGCTGGATACGCTAAGTTCAAAGATCAAAACACGTTACTTGTCGATGACCATACTGAAATTCATGCAGAAAGAATCGTGATCGCGACTGGCTCTCGTCCAGCCTATCCTGCCGTGTGGAATGAGTTGGGTGATCGCTTAGTTGTCAATGATGACGTATTCAGTTGGGATGACTTACCAGAATCGGTTGCGGTATTTGGCCCAGGAGTGATTGGTTTAGAACTAGGCCAAGCTTTACACCGCCTAGGTGTAAAGGTCAAAGTCTTCGGCTTAGGTGGCCAAGTTGGCCCGCTCACCGATCCAGAAGTCATGGACTATGCTACTAAGGCATTCCAAGAAGAATTCTATCTAGACCCTGATGTAAAAGTCGAAAGCATGCAGCGTATAGCTGGCGAAGATAAAGTGGAAATTCAGTTCATTAACCATCAAGGTGAATTAGAAACCTTTATCGTAGATTATGTATTAGCCGCAACAGGGCGCCGACCAAATGTTGATAAGCTTGCTTTGGAAAACACGGAGCTTGAGCTGGATGAGCGTGGCGTACCAACCGCCGACTACTTCACACTACAAACCTCAGTAAAACATATTTTTATTGCAGGGGACGCGAGCAACCAAATTCCATTGCTGCATGAAGCCGCTGATCAAGCTCGTATCGCAGGCGACAATGCAGGTCGTTACCCTGATATTCGGGCCGGATTGCGTCGCTCAGTAATTTCTGCGGTCTTTTCCGATCCTCAAATTGCAATGGTAGGCGAAAACTTCAAACAGCTTTCTGCCCGTCTAGGGAACTGCGGTTGCTTTGCAACGGGTGAGGTATCGTTTGAAAATCAGGGACGTTCTCGCGTCATGCTGCGTAACAAAGGTTTGCTACATGTCTATGCAGAGCAAGGCACCGGCCGCTTCCTAGGAGCTGAAATCATGGGGCCAAATGCCGAGCACTTGGCTCACTTATTAGCTTGGGCGCATCAGAACAAAATGACAATTTCGCAAATGCTCGATATGCCATTTTATCACCCAGTCATCGAAGAAGGGGTTCGCACTGCACTACGTGATGTGAATGCTAAGTTACACCTTGGCCCTGAAATGGTGAAACATTGCCTTGATTGCGGTCCAGGTTGCTAATTCAAGTTATTAAGACTTCCAATAACCAGAAATATTAAATCATAACTCGCCCTACTTTTCCCAGCTCAATAGAGCTGGGCTTTTTTATTCGATATACTATTCACATTCAATATCACAACAACTCAAGTGACATCATGGCGTGTAATTCATGTAAAGAAAATTGGTTCTGGAAAAAAATTGGGCGCTGCCAACGCTGTATGGATCAATTAACCAGTCTTTCTGTGGTGTGCTGGGTGATTTGGTATTTCTTTTTTCGAGATACGCCGAAGAGTATCGGCTCGATTGCACTGCTCTTTGCGGGATTCGCTTTTAATGCCTTACTGTTTTTACACTTATGGATGAAATTTGTGATTCTGCCATGGCGTAAACGTCAGAAGCGAGAGCATCACGATCCACACCAATAACTATCGAAATAACAGACATAAAAAAAGCCTCAGAACTAGCAGTTATTCTGAGGCTCTCTTAGATTCATCTAAGAAAAAGCAGTGGTACTTTAATAGACACTACTTTTTAGACTTGGTTCCTAGAAAAAGCGCTTTTTTTAATATTTTTTGCTAATACTTAAAGATCATTAAGTTAGTAAAAAATGCAACCCTATCCATAGGGAGCTGAACATTATTTGCTCCCTAAATCCTATCGATGATTAAGCGACGCTCGATTTTGCAATCAAGTTTTCAACTAGATTAACTTCTAGAGCCACTTCGTCACAAGCATGTTTGCGAGGGCACTGTTCACAATCTTTCAATACTTTTTCCGGCAACAGTGTTTTTGATGTAGGAATAAAGTCTTGTTTCATAAAGAACTCAGGAGTACGAGTTAAGACAAACACTTTTTTGATTGCCATTTGACGCGCTTTATTCACTAGATAATGAATAATTGCCGTTCCCTGCCCTTGGCTTTGCCAACCAGCTTCAACCCCTAACGAGCGAATTTCAGCCAGACCAGAGTCATAAACATAAAGTGATGCACACCCAGTAATCTCACCATTATGCTCTGCAACAGCAAACGAACCGATATCGCGAACAATTTCATTACGTGAACGAGGTAGGTTTTCCCCCATGTTCGCCCAGTAAGTCACCATACCTTCTAAGGCTTCAACATCCGTCAAACGAGCGGGACGTACTTGTACCGACGCACTATCGCGTTTTGCTAACCGTTTCTGTGCTTCTTCAACTGCGTAAGCCACTTGTTGAGGAGCAACGCCGCCTTTCGCACTGCGTTTTTCCAAACACGATTCGATCGTTAAAATGGCATACACATCATCTTCAATCACCGGAGAGAAAACTTTGAGCTCATCCAAAGATAATTCTTCTAATGCACAGCTCTTTTCAATAGCGCCAACAACCGCAACACCAACAATATGGTGCGCTTCACGGAAAGGAATACCTTTTGATACTAAATAATCGGCTAGTTCAGTAGCGTTCGCATAACCTTGTTTTGCTGCTTCCATCGTTCTGTTGTCATTTACTTTGATACCATCAAAGCAAAGTGACGCCATCGCCATACAATCATTCCAAGTATCTAACGCATCAAACAGGCCTTCTTTATCTTCCTGCATATCTTTGTTGTAGGCTAAAGGCAATGCTTTAACTGTCATCATCATGCCAGCCAAAGAGCCATAAACACGACCAGTTTTCCCCCTAATCAACTCTAATGCATCTGGGTTTTTCTTCTGTGGCATCAAAGAAGAGCCAGAAGTAACGGTATCTGACAGTTCAATAAAGCCAGACTCACCAGAGTTATAGAAGATCATATCTTCAGCAAGACGAGATAAGTGGAGCATAGAGATAGAAGCAACAGACATCAGCTCCATAACATGATCACGGTCAGAAACAGAATCAAGTGAGTTACGAGTTGCACGACGGAAGCCTAAATTGTAAGCCAGTTTTTCACGATCAATTGGATAAGCAGTACCAGCCAAAGCACCAGATCCTAGCGGGCATGTATCCAAACGTTTAATGGCATCTTGTAAACGTGAATAGTCACGTTCAAACATTTCTGAGTAGGCTAAACACCAGTGTGCAAATGTCACTGGTTGAGCACGCTGTAAGTGGGTATAACCCGGCAATACAGTGTCATGATGCTCGCTGGCCACTTGAACCAGTTTGTTTTGTAGGTGATCAAGTGTCATCAATACTTGACGACCTTGTTGGCGACACCATAGTTTTAAATCGGTTGCCACTTGGTCGTTACGTGAACGGCCCGTGTGCAGTTTTTTCCCTAAGTCACCCACTTTGTTAATCAACTGCTGTTCAACCCAAGAGTGAATATCTTCTGCATCAGAAGCAAGAATCTGCTCCGGATCTTCCATCACTTCCATCTTAAGTTCATTTAGAGCAAGTTCTAAACGTTGCTGTTCTTCTTCTGTCAGTACATTCACTGACAACAAGGCTTTCGACCAGGCAATTGAGCCAACGATATCTTGCTCAGCCAAGCGGTAATCAAAGCGCAATGAATCATTAAATTGTTTAAATCTTGTATCTGCTGCTTGGGTAAATCTTCCGCCCCATAATGCCATTGCGTTTCTCCTGCTACTTTAGTGCCTAATCACTAAGGAGGTGACTAGAATTGCTTCATTATTGCCAGTGTTTGTTATACCGAAGTCACCTTAAATAAAGTCACTTGAGTATAAATTACTTGGTTACATATTACTTGGTTACATAAGGGAGCGCCGATAGACGCTCCCTCTTCATTTAATCTATCTTGTTCTCGATTATTTTTTTGCTGCGTTTAGAGAACGGATACGGCTTGCTAGCGAGTAAAGACGAATGAAACCACCAGCATGGCTTTGGTCATAAACATCATCAGCGCCGAATGTAGCGAACTCTTCTGAGTACAAGCTGTTATCTGAACGTTTTTGCGTTGCAGTTGCTTGACCTTTGTAAAGTTTAATCACGACTTCACCGTTTACGTCTTCAGCCAATGATTCCGCTGCCGCCATGATTGATTTACATAGTGGAGTGAACCAACGACCATCGTAAACAAGTTGAGAAGCTTTGATGCCTAGCTCTTCACGGAATTCAAACGACGTTTTATCTAGTACAAGTTGCTCTACTGCACGAAGCGCTTCCATCATGATGGTGCCTCCAGGAGTTTCGTAACAACCACGAGATTTCATACCAACAAGACGGTTTTCAACGATATCGATACGACCGATACCGTGTTTTGCACCCACTTCGTTAAGCGCAATCAATGCTTCGTATGGTGATAACTCTTTACCATTTAGCGCAACCACTTCGCCTTTTTCAACTTTAATGGTTAAGTATTCAGCTTCGTTTGGTGCTTTTTCTGGATCGGTTGTCCAAGCCCAGCAATCATCGTTTGGCGCGTTCCAAGTGCTTTCTAAAACGCCACCTTCAGTTGAGATGTGCCATGCGTTCGCATCACGAGAGTAGATTTTAGTCAGCGATGCAGTACATGGGATATTACGTTCTGCTAGGTAGTCTAGACACTCTTCACGGCTCACTAAATCCCATTCACGCCATGGTGCAATTACGTGTAGGTCTGGTGCTAGTGCAGCGAATGCACCTTCGAAACGAACTTGGTCATTACCTTTACCAGTACAGCCGTGAGCCAGTGCATCAGCACCAACTTTACGAGCCACTTCAACTTGTGCTTTAGCAATGATTGGACGAGCCATTGAAGTACCTAGAAGGTATTTACCTTCGTAGTATGCGCCTGTTTTTAGTGTTGGGTAAATGTAGTCTTTTACCATTTCTTCTTTCAGGTCAACGACGTAACATTCAGAAGCACCTGATGCTAGTGCTTTTTCTTCAACGCCAACCAACTCATCAGCACCTTGACCAACATCGGCCACGAAAGCCACAACTTCACAACCATAGTTTTCTTTTAGCCATGGGATGATTACTGAGGTATCAAGACCGCCAGAATAAGCCACTACTACTTTATTTACGTTTACTTTACTCATTTGTTCTACTCTCCATTTCCTGGCTCTGCGCTTGGCGGTCAGTGCTCAGGCTATATACAAAACTCTACGACTTAGTGAGGTAAAAATTGGGTGCCAATATTTTCACCGGCAAATAATTGGGTTAATTTTTCAGGGTAGCGCCAACTCGCAACCTCAACAGGACGACCTAAATCTTTCGCAGCTTCTAACGCTGCTTTCACTTTTACGATCATCCCATCTGTAATAACTTTTGCTTCAATCAACTCATCAGCATGTTGTTCATCTAAGCGATGAATCAAATGGCCTTTGCCATCAAGTACACCACTCACATCGGATAACAGAGCAACTTCAGCATCCAATGTTTCAGCAACCGCAACAGCCGCTTGGTCAGCATTCACATTCATCATTTGGCCCTCTTTTGTTAGGCCGATAGAACTAATGATAGGCAATGCATGCGCGTCTAGTAGAGCATTTAGAATCGTGGCATCGCCAGCTGATGCTTTGCCAACAGCACCAAGTTCAGGATCGAGTTCTTCTACTTGGCATAAACCACCATCACCTAAACATAGCCCCACAGCATTCAGACCATCTTTAATTGCTTGACCTTGCAGTATTTTATTTGCAGTTCCGGCTAACGCCCCAGCAATCACTGGAATTTGATCATAAGGGGTGACACGCAAACCATTTTTCTTGATGGTCTCAAGCTGCAGTTTATTCATTAGATCGTCGACCAAATAACCACCACCATGCACTACGACGATTCGTCGGTGGGCTTGGTTTTGATACTCTGCCATGGCACCAAACAATTTGCTTAGTGTCTCTGTGCTTGATAAAGCAGCACCACCTAACTTAATCACCAAAGGACGTTGTTGTGTATCCGACATGTTGGATCCTTAACTCTACACGGTTAACTCTTAGAGGCAGTAAGTCGATGAACTTATGTCACCGAAACCGTAATGAATGTTTAAACATTGCATTGCTTACGCTGATGCACCCTTTAACAAATTTTCCATCGCTGTAATAACAATGATGTACTCGCCAGGTCGTTACAAAATTATTTTCCTGCGACCTCACTATTGGCGTGAACATGTAAAGCTGCTAGCTTGAGCTCTGGGCGTTTTCTCACCATCAAGTTCTATTTGGCTTTCGTGTCGCCATTTGTGCCTATGATGATGGTTTTAGCACCTAAACTTATTCAAAGTACTCGATAAAAGCCGACATTTAAAATTGAGTATAAATTTTTAAAATAAAGCTTAATTCGGTTTTTTATTCATTAAAAGTGATTTAATATGTGTTTTACCTTCTCAGCGTATTTCTGTCAATAGTAGGAGCAAAGTTTCTATGCAATTACCTAGTTTTCTTGAGGTTTATGAAGGACTCATTTCAACCTCTTCAATCAGCGCGACCGATCCAAAATTGGATGAAGGAAACGCAAAAGTGGCCGAATTACTCGCCACTTGGCTTACTTCGCTAGGTTTCAAAGTCGAGACAGAACAAGTTGAACCCGGTAAAGTCAATCTAATGGCTAAAAAAGGTGAAGGTGAAGGTGGGCTAATGTTTGCAGGCCATACCGATACCGTCCCTTACGATGCTGGCCGCTGGAATTTTGATCCTCACGCTCTCACCCAAGCCGACAACCGTTTCTATGGTCTTGGTACCGCTGATATGAAAGGTTACTTTGCTTTTGTGATGGAAGCTGTGAAAAAGATCGATGATTGGAGTAAACAGAAAAAGCCTATTTATATCGTAGCAACCTGTGACGAAGAGACCACAATGCTTGGTGCACAGCACTTCGCAAAAAACTCACCCTTTAACCCTGATTACTGCATCATTGGTGAACCCACAGGATTAACGCCTATCTATGCACATAAAGGTCATATGGCTAATGCGGTGCGTGTCACCGGTAAATCGGGACACTCTTCTAACCCGGCCTTTGGTGTGAATGCGATCGAAATCATGCACGAAGTGCTGTACGCACTTATGCAACTACGTGATACTTTAGTGAAGAAATACCATCACCCTGGTTTTGAAATACCACACCCCACACTTAACCTTGGTCATATCCACGGGGGCGACAGTGCCAACCGAATTTGTGGCTGTTGTGAACTGCATTACGATGTGCGCCCATTACCAGGAATGAGTTTAGATGGACTAAACAATTTACTGAAAGATGCACTTAAAGAAGTTGAAGCTAAGTGGCCAGATAGAATTCAAGTTACGCCTTTACACGGTTCAATTCCAGGCTATGAATGTGATCACGATCATCCATTCGTGCATGACGTCAGTGAAATAGCAGGTAAAGAAGCTGAAACAGTTAACTACTGTACTGAAGCGCCATACCTACAAGAAGTCTGTCCAACTATCGTTATGGGGCCTGGCTTAATTGACCAAGCTCACCAACCAGATGAATACCTCGCCTTTGAGTATATCGACCCGACGATCGATATACTGTCAAAAGCAATGTACAAATATTGTTTTTGATGCATAAAGACTGAAAGATCGTACTTTTGAAGCACGATCTTTCATTCATATGCACTTTACATGAAAGAAAGTTTCACTTGAGATGTTGATAAGCAACAGATTACGACGAAATCCGTTCAATTTTTGATACAACTCAAGCAAAGCCGTGCGATTTGACGCCAGTATACAACTGTAGTTAGATTGTGTAGCTAACAAAAAAACATTGGATGTAATTTTTTTTCAAAGCAGGACGACGACAATGAACGAGAAATACGCTGCTCTCAAAAGTAACGTGAGTATGCTTGGACGACTCTTGGGTAAAACAATCCAAGATTCTGACGGCGACGTTATTTTAAAGAAAGTAGAAACAATAAGAAAACTGTCAAAATCAGCCCGTAAAGGGAATGAAGAAGACAGACAACGACTGATAGAGCTAATTGAAAATCTTCCCGATAATCAAATGACTCCTATCGCTCAAGCATTTAACCAATTTCTTAATCTCACCAACATTGCCGATCAATATCACAGCATTTCTCGTCACTGTGACGAGTATATCTGTGAACCCAATCCCCTCAGTGCACTCTTCGATAAGTTAGATGAAAACCAAGTGAGTAAACTCGATAGCGCTCAAGCTATCCGAGACTTAAACATCGAACTTGTTCTCACTGCTCACCCAACTGAAATCGCTCGCCGTACGATGATCAATAAACTGGTCAAAATCAATGAGTGTTTATCAGAATTAGAGTTAAGTGAGCTCTCAGAGAAAGAGCGTCACCGCACTGAATTGCGTTTGGAACAATTGATCGCACAATCATGGCATTCTGATGCCATTCGTAAACAACGACCAACTCCGCTCGACGAAGCTAAATGGGGCTTTGCAGTTGTAGAAAACTCACTATGGAAAGCAGTACCTGATTTTTTACGCGACTTGGATGACCGCCTAAAAGATTACTATGACCAAGGCTTACCTATTGATGCCCGCCCCGTGCACTTTTCTTCTTGGATGGGAGGAGACCGAGACGGCAACCCATTTGTCACACATACCATAACTCGTGAAGTTTTGCGGATGTCACGCTGGAAAGCAGCTGACCTTTATCTTGCTGATATCAATGACTTAATCAGTGAGTTATCGATGGTTAAATGTAACGATAAAGTTCGTGAACTGGCTGGTCCAGAAGAGCATGAACCTTACCGTGCCATTTTGAAAAGTATTCGCGCTTTGCTTCAAGAAACCAAAGATGTGTTGGATGCAAAAATCAGCGGTCAAATCTTAGCGGTCAAAGCGCCACTTAGAACATCAAAACAGCTGTGGGAACCGCTACATGCATGCTATGAGTCTTTACATGAATGTGGCATGGGAGTCATCGCTGATGGCCTGTTACTCGATACACTACGTCGAGTAAAAGCATTTGGCGTTCACTTGGTTCAGTTAGATATTCGCCAAGAAAGTACCCGTCACTCAGACGTTCTTTCAGAATTAACTCGCCACCTTGGCATTGGCGATTATGATCAGTGGACTGAACAAGACAAAATCGCGTTCTTAACGAATGAACTCGCATCTAAACGCCCACTGCTACCGCTTGATTGGGAGCCATCTCCTGAAGTACAAGAGGTCATTGATACTTGCCGTATCGTGGCAGCACAACCGCGTGAAGCATTTGGTGCCTACGTCATCTCTATGGCTCGTACTGCGTCAGATGTACTTGCTGTACACCTATTGCTGCAAGAAGCTGGCTGCCCTTATCGCATTGATGTTTGCCCACTATTCGAAACTCTTGATGACTTGAATAACGCCGAAGGTGTGATGACACAGTTATTGAATATCGATCTCTACCGTGGCTTTATCAACAATCATCAGATGATCATGATTGGTTATTCCGACTCAGCGAAAGACGCTGGCGGCATGGCTGCTGGCTGGGCACAGTATCATGCAATGGAATCATTGGTTCGCGTATGTGAAAACGTTAATGTCGAATTAACACTGTTCCATGGTCGTGGCGGTACAACAGGTCGTGGTGGTGCGCCAGCTCATGCAGCTTTGCTTTCTCAGCCACCGAAGAGTTTGAAAGGCGGCTTGCGAGTGACAGAGCAAGGAGAAATGATTCGCTTTAAACTCGGCTTACCTGAAGTTGCGGTAAATAGCTTCAACATGTACGCCAGTGCCATTCTCGAAGCCAATTTGCTACCGCCTCCTGAGCCGAAGCAAGAATGGCGTGACCTAATGGAAGTGCTCTCTGAAGTGTCTTGCGAAGCATACCGCAAAGTTGTTCGTGGTCAGCCTGAATTTGTCCCTTACTTTCGTCAAGCGACTCCGGAACAAGAACTGGGTAAGTTACCTTTGGGATCTCGCCCTTCTAAGCGTAATCCAAAAGGTGGTGTTGAAAGCTTGCGTGCGATTCCTTGGATTTTCTCATGGAGTCAAAACCGTTTAGTTTTACCGGCTTGGTTAGGTGCTGGCGAAGCCATTCAATATTCAATTGATAAGGGCCATCAAGCTTTATTGGAAGAAATGTGCCGTGAGTGGCCTTTTTTCTCAACGCGCTTGGGTATGCTAGAAATGGTATACACCAAATGTAACGCTAAAGTGGCACAACATTACGATGAACGTTTGGTGGATGAAGAGTTACGTCCGCTAGGCGAACACTTGCGTACTCAGCTAGAGAAAGACATCAAAGCGGTATTGAACGTCGAAAACAACGACAATCTTATGCAGAGTGACCCATGGGGACACGAGTCATTCCGTTTACGTAATATCTACGTTGAACCATTGAATATGTTGCAAGTTGAGCTGCTTTACCGTACCCGTAAAACTGAGACTCCGAGTCCAGAATTGGAAGAAGCGTTGATGGTAACCATTGCCGGAATCGCCGCAGGTATGCGTAATACAGGTTAACGTTCAGTATATTATTCTGTAAATACCCCAAAAGGTCGCAGTGATGCGGCCTTTTATTTGGCATCAGGATCTATATTGAGAATAATGTCAGTTTTTTTAGAGGTTCCTTATTGCTGTTCCACTTTATGCTTATTATTTAGATATACTACGTTTCCTTTGCGATAACCCTTTAATAATTATAAGTCGCAGTTCTAGGTGATTAACGGCTTTAAAGGTGGCAAAAATAGCACAGCAGTATCGTGCTCGAGGCTGCTTAAACTACAAATAATGAGTGCCATTAGAAGCACGGCTTGAGTTTAAGCTGAACATTTAAAGTTGATTAACACTTGGATTAAACACATGTCATTACCACACGTTATCCTTACTGTTCTAAGTACTCGTGATGCTACGGGATACGATATTACTAAAGAATTCTCGGCAAGCATCGGTTATTTTTGGAAAGCGAGTCACCAACAAGTCTATCGCGAGCTCAACAAAATGGGTCAAAATGGCCTAGTTACTTGCGTATTAGAACCACAAGAAGGCAAACCAGACCGTAAAGTCTACTCGATCACAGATGCTGGTCGCAGTGCACTAGGCGAATGGTTTGATCAACCAACCGCACACCCAACAGTTCGCGATGAGTTTAGCGCAAAACTGATGGCTTGTGCAGTACAACCATCGGCTCCGTTCCGTCTACAACTAGCAGACCTGATCGAAGAGTCTAAGAAACTGGTTCAACATTATCATGATATTGAAACAGCTTACTACTCTAACCCAGCCGAACTGGATACGACTCAACGTCTAGAACGTTTAACACTTCGTCGTAATCTATTGGTTCGCCAAGCTTGGATTGCTTGGGCAGAAGAAGTGCTTGTAGAACTAGAAGCACTTGCATAAACGTTCGTTAACACTGTGACCTTAATGAACAAAAAAAGGATGATGGCAACATCATCCTTTTTTAATGCGTAAATGGTACAAAGACACGATGTCTTTAGATTCCATCACCATACATAAAGTTTTGCGCACGGCCGTTAAATTGTTGATCCATATCGAGAGAAGGTTTAGCAGAAGTTGGGCGCCCAACCACTTTAGCGGGAACACCGGCTACGGTTGTATGAGCAGGGACAGGTTGCAGAACAACAGAACCAGAGCCAATTTTAGCCCCTTCACCCACTTCGATATTACCCAGAATCTTAGCACCAGCACCAATCATGACGCCTTCGCCAATTTTAGGGTGGCGGTCACCACTTTCTTTACCAGTACCACCTAAAGTAACATCTTGCAGGATTGATACATCATCACCAACTACCGCAGTCTCACCAATAACAATACCAGTCGCATGGTCAAGCATGATGCCACAACCAATTTTTGCTGCAGGGTGAATATCCACTTGGCATGCAACCGAGATTTGGTTTTGGAAATAGTTAGCCAATGCGACGCGGCCTTGTTTCCATAGCCAATTAGCCACACGATAACCTTGTAGTGCGTGGTAGCCTTTAAGGTACAGCAGCGGAATAGAATACATCGAAACTGCAGGGTCACGGTTAACGGTTGCACAAATGTCACAAGCTGCCGACTCTGCGATCTTACAGTCAGCTTCATACGCTTCTTCGATCACTTCCCTAACTGCCATTGCGGGCATAGAGGGCGTATTAAGGCGATTGGCAAGAATGTAGCTCAACGCGGATTTTAGGCTATCATGCTTAATAATCGTGGCGTGATAGAAACTCGCGAGCATTGGCTCTTGTTCTGATTGTTCACGCGCTTCTTTAACGATTGTTTGCCAGACTTTAGTTTGTGCACACTGCTTCATTACTTTATTACTCTGTCTTCGGCTGCGAGGTTCAATGATGGATAATTAAGCGATGGTATCCATTTTCACCGCTCAATGTCTACTAATTATCGCTCTGCTTTTTTATCACGCGCGAGCAGATCTTGCGCGGCGAGTCTGGCATCTTTGTCCTTATATAAAACTTGGTAAATCTGTTCCACAATTGGCATTTCAACACCGATACGTTGTGATAACAGCCAGACCTCTTTCGTATTTCTATACCCTTCAACCACTTGCCCTATTTCTTCTTGAGCAGTGTTGACGTTTTTCCCTTGGCCAAGAGCCAGGCCAAAGCGGCGATTTCGCGATTGGTTATCGGTACAAGTTAATACCAGATCCCCCAAACCAGCCATCCCCATAAAGGTTTCTGGTTGCGCGCCTAAAGCAGCCCCTAACCGACACATTTCCGCTAGACCGCGAGTAATCAGTGCAGTACGAGCATTCGCGCCGAACCCAATGCCGTCTGACATTCCAGCACCAATAGCAATGACATTTTTTACTGCGCCGCCAAGTTGCATACCAATAAAGTCATCATTGGCGTAAACACGAAATGATTTACTGCAATGGATTTTATCTTGCAGATCTTGAACAAATTGAGCATCAGGAGAGGCGACCGAAATCGCTGTTGGCATCCCCATCGCAAGCTCTTTTGCGAATGTAGGACCAGACAACACCGCGAGAGAGTGCTCTTTACCCAACACATCAAACACTACTTCTTGCAATAAACGTCCTGTATTAGGCTCCAAGCCTTTGGTCGCCCAACAGAGTCGAGAATCGCTTCGTAAAAAAGGTTTAATGTTATTAAGAACTATGCCAAAGACATGGCTAGGAACAACAATAAGGAGATCTTGGCTCGCTTGAACTGCTTTTTCCAAATCAGATTCAATAATTAAAGATTCAGGAAAATCAGCATCGGGAAGAAAAGCTCTATTGGCGCGATCGTGCTCGAGTTGAGCCATGTGATCTGGTTGATGCCCCCACAATACGACATTTTCACCATTGCGCGCGAGTGAGATAGCCAAAGCGGTACCATAAGACCCCGCGCCAATGACGGTCATCGAGATCGGTTTACCATATGGATTGTTCACATCTGCATGTTTCATGTTGTAGGCCTGATGGGTAGGATTTCATTCTATTTTAAACAAAAAAATGCACATCGCATCGGGTTTATTCGAAAGCTTTGTGCATTTTATACGATTTAAACATCACCACTTAACGTAGCGAAGCTCAAACTTATGCGTCGATTTTAACGCCTTGTTCTTCTGCTTGCTGTTGTAGGTAGTTCATGAACAGCGCATCGAAGTTAACTGGAGCAAGGTTAAGTTGTGGGAACGTGCCTTTCACAACTAAGCTTGAAATAGTTTCACGAGCGTATGGGAATAGGATGTTTGGACAGAACGCACCAAGGCAATGTGCTAACTGACCTTCTTCCATGTTTTCTGCGGTGAAGATACCTGCTTGTTGCACTTCACATAAGAACGCTGTGTCTTCTTCGTTTTTCACAGTCACGGTCAGACGTAACACAACTTCATAAGTCGCTTCACCTAGTTCACGGCTTTGAGTATCGAGATCCAATTTAACATCTGGATTCCAATCTTTTTGGAAGATAGCCGGTGAGTTAGGCGTTTCAAAAGAAACGTCTTTTAAGAAAATACGTTGAATAGTGAAGTTTTGTTGTGCTTCTTCAGCCATGGTTTTGTCCTTAATACTGATAAATTCGGGTCAAGTAATATGCTCAGAGAGTACTTGAGAGCAGATAAAATCACTAAATATCACCAAGAATACGTGGGAAATATCACATCTCTACTCGTAAAACGCTGGCTTTTTCGCCAGCACGCTCATCAATGAGCACATCACGCGTTACTTTTTACCACGAACAAGTGGCAAATTTGCTTCATTCCAGGAAATTAGGCCGTTTTTCAGTACAGAAACTTTTTCAAAGCCAGCTTTTGCCAGTAATTCTGCAGATTCACGCGCGGTCTGACCTGTTTTGCATACGACAATAATTGGGTCAGATTTATGACTTTCAAGGGCAGAGAAGTTACCACCTTTAATATCTGATGGTAAAACGTGACGAGCCCCCGTAATGTGACCACGTTTAAACTCTTCTTGGCTACGGATATCAACAACGACACCGCCTTCTTTATTCGTTAGAAAAGTCAGCTCAGAAGGAGAAATTACTTTTGCTGATGTAGTCGATGACTTGTAAAAATTAACGATCAAAGCAACAACTAGACCTACCCAAACGATGGATAGAAGCATGTGTTGATGTATAAATTCTATGTACTGGTCCATATCCTGTGCTCTAGCAATGGTGTTCAAAAACAGACAAGGAGTATAGCGAGGTTGCTAGCTTGACGCGAGCGCTTACCACTCATAAACCTTGCCTTCTTTTCGCTTTATGATCTCAAACTGAGATTTCACTAAGCTCTTGGGAAAGGAAATGCAGTGAC
Source organism: Vibrio nitrifigilis (assembly GCF_015686695.1). Lineage (NCBI taxonomy): Bacteria > Pseudomonadati > Pseudomonadota > Gammaproteobacteria > Vibrionales > Vibrionaceae > Vibrio > Vibrio nitrifigilis. Next base: position 234,671 of record NZ_JADPMR010000003.1, read on the forward strand.
TTTATCAATATGATCTTCGCCTAACGCCAACATTATCAATCGATCAATGCCAAGAGCGACACCCGCGCATGCTGGCAATCCTGCCTCTAACGCCGCAATCAAATGGTAATCAATCGGCTGGGATGTTAGCCCCATTTGCAGACGTTTTTGATTGTCTTGTTCAAATCGCAATAACTGCTCTTGAGCATTATCGAGTTCATGAAATCCATTCGCTAATTCGATCCCTTTGAAATACACCTCGAAACGATCAGCGACCCGCGGATCCTGCACATTTATTTTGGCTAATGCTGCCTGTGACGCGGGGAAATCATACACAAATGCAGGAACAGTTTGACCGATGTTGCCTTCTACACCAACGCTAAATAGCAGTTGTAATAAGGTATCCCGATCCTCTTCCGCGTCGGCGATATCACTTAAACCCAATTGAGATGCAGCTTGCTTCAACTCAGCCATACTGCCTTCTAATGGGCAAACGCCTAAGTGCACCTGGAATGCTTGTTGGTAGGTAAAACGCTCAGCGCGACCAACATTAAGAACGAGCTGGAGTAAGTCATCCATTTCATCCATGAGTTGGTAGTGATTAAACCCAACTCGATACCATTCCAACATCGAAAATTCCGGATTATGAAAACGGCCATTTTCTTCATTACGAAATGCTTTACCAATTTGATAAATGGAACCGCTTCCTGCCGCTAACAACCGTTTCATATGAAATTCGGGACTAGTCATCAAATATAATGTTCTACCATCCGCATACCCTGGCCCGACAAATTGGGTGGTAAACGTCTGCAAATGTATATCAGTCACAGTCGCATGACTCATGGCTGGAGTTTCAACTTCCAAAACCTCTCTTTCTGCAAAGAAACAGCGAATTGAATGTAATACCTTAGATCTGTGCTTCAGTTTTTCTATTGAAGCTGTTGGTTTCCAATCCTTTTCATTTAACTGATGCATTTATAATCACTCGTTAGCTTATCTTTCATATGAAATATTATCCGTAAATCCCATTTCCCTAAATTAGAACGTGATCTAAATCATGTATTGCGTAACTTTTATGTTTCTAATTACATAACTCAGGGAAATACGTATTGGAATCAAATTTCTGCTCATATTAATTCCATACACTATGCCTACCACATAAATTTTGCGTTAGTGGAAAGTGCGTTGGCTCAATTTTCTCGAATTCTGCTTGTTCATCGCACTACGAGAAGCTGGCACTAGATTCGAGAAACTAGCGGCCCAAATTAAAATAATTACACTGGAGGATAACTGTGAAAACGATCACCACAGATATCGCAGTCATCGGCGCTGGCGGCGCTGGTCTTCGTACAGCAATCGCAGCAGCAGAAGCAAACCCAGAGTTAGAAGTAGCTCTGATCTCTAAAGTTTATCCTATGCGTTCGCATACAGTAGCAGCGGAAGGCGGCTCTGCAGCGGTAGTCAAGGATGAAGATAGCTTAGACAATCACTTCAACGATACTGTCGGTGGTGGTGACTGGCTATGTGATCAGGACGTTGTCGACTATTTCGTTTCTCATTCTACCAATGAAATGATTCAAATGGAGCAATGGGGTTGTCCATGGAGCCGTAAAGAAAACGGTGAAGTGAACGTGCGCCGTTTTGGTGGTATGAAAATCGAACGTACATGGTTCGCAGCCGATAAAACTGGCTTCCACATGCTACACACTTTGTTCCAGACTTCCATCAAATACTCCAACATTAAACGTTTCGACGAATACTTTGTTGTCGACCTCATCGTAAACGATGGCGAAATCCAAGGCCTAGTATGTATCCACATGTCCGAAGGCGAGTTGGTCGTAATCAAAGCGAAGTCCGTTGTGCTTGCAACAGGTGGAGCTGGCCGTGTTTACCACTGTAACACTAACGGCGGTATCGTAACTGGTGACGGTATGGCACTGGCTTATCGCCACGGTGTTCCACTACGTGATATGGAATTCGTTCAATACCACCCAACAGGTCTACCTGGCACCGGTATCCTGATGACTGAAGGTTGTCGTGGTGAAGGCGGTATTATCGTCAACAAAAATGGTTACCGTTACCTACAAGACTACGGTATGGGACCAGAAACACCAGTAGGCCAACCTAAAAACAAATATATGGAATTAGGTCCTCGCGATAAAGTGTCTCAAGCATTCTGGCATGAACAACAAAAAGGCAACACTATCGAGCACCCTCTTGGTGACGTAGTAATGCTTGATCTTCGCCACCTTGGTGAAGATTACCTACACGAACGCTTACCATTTATCTGTGAACTAGCAAAAGCATACGTTAACGTAGACCCAGCGAAAGAGCCGATTCCAATTCGCCCAACAGTCCACTACACCATGGGTGGTATTGAAGCGAACATTGACTGTGAAACTCGTATTAAAGGTCTTTACGCTGTCGGTGAATGTGCATCTTCAGGTCTACACGGTGCAAACCGCCTAGGTTCTAACTCACTCGCTGAATTCGTTGTATTTGGCCATGTTGCTGGCGAAAACGCCGTGAAACATGCTGAAAGCTTTGCAGGCTGGAACGAAGATGCAATCAAAGCTCAAGTGAAAGACGTTGAAGATCGTATCAATGCTCTAATGAACCAAGAAGGTGATGAAAACTGGGCAGATATCCGTACTGAAATGGGTCACGCCATGGAAGCCGGTTGTGGTATCTACCGTGAAGAACACTTGATGCAAGCGACCATCGACAAATTAGCGGAACTTAAAGAACGCTACAAACGCATCAGCATTAAAGATAAAGGCAAAGTATTCAACACCGATTTACTTTACGCAATCGAAGTGGGTTACGGCCTAGATGTTGCTGAAGCGATGGTTCACTCAGCAATCTTACGTAAAGAATCTCGTGGTGCACACCAACGCTTAGACGAAGGTTGCACAGAACGTGATGATAAAGATTACCTAAAACACTCTTTAGCATTCCGCCAAGAAGGCGCAGCACCAAGTATCGATTACAGCCCAGTGACGATCACTAAGTCACAACCTCAAGCACGTCTGTACGGTGATGCTGCAGAAAAAGCAGCGGCAGCAGCAGAGAAAGCGGCACAAGAGGAGCAAAAATAATGGCAGCACAACGTGTTCAAAAAGTAAAAATCCTTCGCTACGATCCGGCGACAGATAACGAACCGCACTTTCAAAGTTTTGATGTGCCATGTGATGATACAACATCGGTTCTAGATGCGCTTGGTTACATTAAAGACCATCTAGATAAAGACCTATCTTTCCGTTGGTCTTGCCGTATGGCGATCTGTGGTTCTTGCGGCATGATGATCGATAACGTGCCTAAATTGGCATGTAAAGCGTTCTTACGTGATTATCCAAATGGTCTCACTATCGAACCATTAGCGAATTTCCCTATCGAGAAAGACTTGATTGTCGATATGACTCCGTTCATTGAGCGTCTAGAAGCAATCAAACCATATATCTTAGGTAACGATCGTAAACCGGAAGACGGTACTAACTTGCAAACTCCAGAAGAGATGGCTCGTTACAAACAGTTTGCTGGTTGTATCAACTGTGGTCTTTGCTACGCGGCATGTCCTCAGTTTGGTCTAAACCCTGATTTCCTCGGTCCTGCTGCTCTTACACTGGCGCACCGTTACAACCTAGATACTCGTGATAACGGTAAAGCAGAACGTATGAAACTGATTAACGGTGAAAACGGCGCTTGGGGTTGTACCTTCGTCGGTTACTGTTCAGAAGTTTGTCCTAAACACGTTGACCCAGCAGCAGCGGTTAACCAAGGCAAAGTGGAATCAACTAAAGATTTCATGATTGCAATGTTGAAACCTCAGGAGGCCTAAGGATGAGTAACCGTAAACCCTATGTCCGCGAAATGAAACGCACTTGGTGGAAGGATCATCCTTTCTACCGTTTCTACATGGTTCGTGAAGGGACTGTGTTACCACTAATTCTATTCACTCTTTTCATTACCATCGGTTTAGGTGCATTAGTGAAAGGTCCTGAAGCTTGGAACAACTGGTTGCACTTTATGGCAAACCCAATTGTGATTGCGATTAATATCGTAGCCTTAGCTGGTAGCCTATTCCACGCCTTCACTTACTTCAACATGATGCCTCAAGTTGTGCCTATTCGTGTTGGCGGCAAATTACTCGACAAGAAAATCATCGTTCTTAGTCAGTGGGCCGTTGTTGCTGTTATTTCATTAATCGTATTGTTTATCGTGTAAGGAGCTCATCGTGATTAATACTCATCCAAAACGTTCAGATGAACCGGTATGGTGGAGTCTCTTTGGCGCTGGCGGTACTTGGTTCGCAATGATTACACCAGTGACTATCTTAGTTCTGGGTATTCTTGCTCCGTTAGGCTTTCTAGATGCTGATGCTTTGAGTTACGACCGTGTTGTCGGTTTTGCGACCAACATTATTGGTGCGCTGATTATCATAGCGAGCATTGCCTTACCGATGTGGCATGCTATGCACCGTGTACACCACGGTATGCATGACCTTAAATTCCACACAGGTACATTTGGCAAAGTACTTTGCTACTTAATTGCAACCGTATTTACTATTTTGAGTATTGTATTTATCTTCATGCTCTTTTAGTCTCGGTAAGCGCCGGTGTGGTTTCACATCGGCGCTTTATTTTGCCCTATAGAAAACTAACTGCATAATAAAACAAATTAAATTAATAAGTTATATTGATAAACATCCCTTTGGCGTTCAATTTTTTAATATTTCAAGCTGAGGTATAGCTTAATGAGTGACTCCAAATCAGGGCAATGGCTCGCGGCCAAACCCCTACCACTAGTGATCATCTTGGTCTTATCTGTCATTGCTTGGCAGTTTGCACCACCAGAAGGTCTAACTCTTCCTGCCTATCATACGGCCATCATTTTTATTGCAACCATCGTTGGTATCATTGCTAACGTTATGCCAACTGGCGCGCTGGCTATCGTCAGCTTAGCGTTCTTCGTGGTATTGCATGCAGGCGGTGCAACCTCAGCGAAAGGCGCTATGGTTGACGGTATGACCAACTTTAATAATCCATTAATTTGGCTTGTTATTATTGCGTTTACTATCGCTCGCGCCTTTACTAAAACGGGTTTAGGCCGTCGTATCGCACTGTTATTGCTTAGCAAGTTTGGTCAATCAACGTTGCGTGTCGCATACTGCCTAGGTGTAGCAGACTTCTTAATTGCTCCAGCGACACCAAGTAATACTGCGCGTTCAGCTATTGTTTCTCCTATCGCAAACTCTTTAGCAAAAACCATCAAAGCAGATGACCGAAAATTAGGACAATTCCTTATTTCATCGTCAGCGGCAATCAATGATGCTTCTGCGGTAGGTTTCCAAACTGGCTTCTCAGGTAACCTTGCGTTAATCGGTATTGCTGCGAGCGTAGCAGGAATTAACTTAGACTTTGCTACTTGGTCTACTTACCTACTTGTTCCTGCTCTAGTCCTATTGGTGATTTTGCCGTTCATCTTGTACAAAGTGATCAGCCCGGCAACCAAAGAAACCCCTGAAGCGACTCATTTTGCCAAAGAAGAATTGAAAAAAATGGGTAAAGTGAGTGCGATGGAATGGAAGCTTGTATGCGTATTCTTAGGCTTAGTAATACTATGGGTTGGTGGACCGACTCTAGGTCTGTATTCAACCACTGCAGCCTTTATCGGTTTGGCTGTATTACTGCTGCTTGGCGTTTTAACTTGGGACGACATCAAAAGTGAGAAAGGTGCGTGGGATACCTTGGTTTGGTTTGCCGTATTGATGGGGATGGCCGATCACCTAAAAACTCTTGGTTTTACAGACTGGGTAGGTCACCAAATCTCGAACTTTCTCACCTCGACACTGGGTGGCGCGAGTCCTCTGATCTTCTTGTTAGCCATGATGACGTTTTATTTATTCCTAGCGTACTTCTTTGCTTCTGCTATCGCGAAAGTCGTTGCGATTACCCCAGTATTTATGGGCGCACTTATTTCGCTTGGTGTATCCCCAATGCTGGCTGTGTTAGCTATCGCTGGTATTAGTTCTTTGGGTTGTAACCTTGCAACCTACAGCCACGCACGTAACCCTCTTCTTATGGGGTACGGCTATCACTCAGATGGTGAATGGATGCGTATTGGTCTGGTGATTGCGATTAGCAGCGGGATTATCTTTATGATCTCGGGCCTCCTTTGGTGGAGTATCTTAGGTGTAACAATCTAATCCTTATCTTCCAGATAACAAAAAGGAGCGCATGCGCTCCTTTTTTCATTGAAGTGTGATTATTTCACACGACCAACGTATTCTGCGCTACGTGTATCTACTTTAATCACTTCACCAATTTGGATGAATAGTGGAACGCGAACAACTGCGCCAGTAGATAGAGTTGCTGGTTTACCGCCAGTGCCTTGAGTGTCACCTTTCAAGCCAGGATCAGTTTCAACAACTTCTAGCTCAACAAAGTTTGGTGGTGTTACCGCAATTGGGTTACCATTCCACAAAGTAAGCATACAAGTGTTGTTCTCTACCAACCATTTTGCGTTGTCGCCAACAGCAGCGAAATCTGCAGCGATTTGCTCGAAAGTTTCGTTGTTCATGAAGTGGTAGAATTCACCGTCTGTGTACAGGTAGTCAAGATCGATGTCCATTACATCAGCAACTTCTACTGAATCACCTGATTTGAAGGTTTTCTCTAGAACTTTACCACTCAGCAGCTTACGGATTTTAACGCGGTTGAACGCTTGACCTTTACCTGGTTTCACATACTCGTTTTCGAGAATGGCACAAGGCTCGTTATCAAGCATGATTTTGAGACCGCCTTTAAATTCATTCGTGCTAACAGTAGCCATTATTTCCTCTTACATTGTTCGAGTTAAAAAGTTAATGCCGCACATAATAACCCGAAAAGTCGAATCTGTTGAGCAAAACTGGCTCAAACAGCTAGCTAATGCGATCTCCGATCCCGCTTTATTACTAAAACAGCTCCATATCGACCCTTCACCGTGGGAAAGAGGGTTTGCAGCACGTCAATTGTTCCCTTTACGTGTGCCTCAAAGTTTTGTCGACCGCATGGAAAAAGGCAACCCTTATGACCCATTATTACGTCAAGTGTTGCCACTCACGCAAGAATTTGAAGTGCATGAGGGGTTTTCCAATGATCCGCTCGATGAGCAAGACAATGAAATGCCAGGCCTGCTGCATAAATATCGTAACCGCGCACTGTTAATCGTCAAAGGTGGCTGTGCGATTAACTGTCGTTACTGTTTTCGTCGTCATTTCCCTTATGCAGATAACAAAGGGTCTAAGGCGGTTTGGCAACAAAATTTAGATTACATCGCGGCCAACCCACAGTTAGATGAAATCATTCTATCCGGTGGCGATCCATTAATGGCTAAAGATCATGAGTTAGCTTGGTTGATCGATGGGATCGCAGCAATACCACACATCAAGCGCCTGCGTATTCACTCACGCTTGCCCGTTGTGCTACCTGCGCGAGTGACTCACGAGTTATGCCAACTATTGGGAAATACTCGCCTACAAACCATTTTTGTTACTCACATCAATCATGCCAATGAGATCAACGCTGAGCTTACAGGATGCCTGACTCAGCTCAAGCGTGTGGGAGTTACACTATTAAACCAAGGCGTCATGCTTAAAGGCGTCAATGACAACGTTGCCGCTCAAGTGAACTTGAGTAATGCCCTGTTTGATGCTGGTGTTCTACCCTATTACATGCATGTACTCGATAAGGTACAGGGCGCAGCGCATTTCTTTATCAGCGACCAAGAGGCCAAAGAAATTATGGCCGGAGTGATTACTCAGATATCAGGTTACTTAGTTCCTAAGTTAACCCGAGAAATTGGTGGAAGACCAAGCAAAACACCTCTCGATTTGCATTTAGAGTGAGAAGAAACTTGATCGATTAATATTCGTTATCTATACAAACAAAATATAGAGTCGAATGCCCAATTTAAAAACGGCATACTCCAGCGTTTTATGACCTAAAGGACAACGCCTACAATGCCGTTACTGACTTCTTTCTTCCACCTTGGTCCGTTCAGTTGGTCCGCTTTATTCTGCTGTGCGTTAAATGGATTATTGATTGGTGTTGAACGCCAAACTCGTGGCAAACCAGTCGGTATTCGGACCTCCATTCTAATCATCTCTGGCACCTATTTCTTTATGGCTATGTGTGTGTCCTTATCGCCTAATCCAATGGATCAAGCGCGGGTTCTTGGTCAGATTATTACAGGTGTCGGCTTTTTAGGTGCTGGCGTGATGATGACTCAAGACGGTAAAATTCATGGGGTGACATCAGCAGCGGTGATTTGGGTATTAGCCTCATTAGGGCTAATGATTGGACTTGGTTACTTAACCGAGTCGGTACTGATCACCGTATTAATGCTTGCCGTATTACTTGGTGTCGATAAGGTAGAAAACACCTTTCAAAGTTTACGCCGCGGTGTTCACCAAAAATTACGTCGTTCATTAACAGAAAGACGCACGATCTCTCACGATGTTGAACACGATAATATCTTGAGTTCAGAATCAGCAGATTCAGTTATCACTGAAACGGTTGAAAAAAGACAAGATACAGAAAGTAATAAGCCGTAGCATTTGCTACGGCTATCTTCTTATTACGTGTAAAAATCAGTCTTGGTAAATTTTTACTTGGTAGCCCTCTGCTGGGTCGTCATTAGCAACAAAGTCAACAAAGTGATGAATCGATGACAACGCATCTTCTTCGTAGTGTGTAACATATAACAGCTGAGTGAGATTGGCCGATGCGATTCGATTCAGTGCGTGATACACCAATTTACGATTGATGAAATCTAACCCTTGGTAAGGCTCATCTAAAATCAGCAATGCAGGTTGTTTGATCAATGCCCGACCGATAAGCAATAGGCGTTGACGACCATAGTCCAAACTACGAAATCCGGCTTTAGCCAACCCTTCCATTTCCAGAAGCTCTAACCAATAACGCGCTAACTTAATCTCTTTCGCACTAGGCTGTTGATATAGCCCGATAGAATCATAAAAACCAGAACACAGTACGTCTAAGGCAGAGCAGTTAACTCGATACTGTAAATGCAATGACGAAGACACGACACCAATGTGTTTTTTCACATCCCAAATCGTTTCGCCGCCGCCGCGCTTCATGCCCAACACCGTAATGTCGTTACTATAACATTGCGGATGGTCACCCATGATCAATCCCAATAAAGTACTTTTGCCGCACCCATTTGGACCGCGCACTTGCCAATGTTGACCTGCTTCGATTTTCCAGTTCACACCAGAGAAAATATTCGCATCGACATACTCCACTGACACATCATTCATAATGACACGAGGATTAGGGTATTGATCTTCTTTCTGCTCAGAAGCCATCAGCTCTACTAAGGCTTCACTGCGTGATTCAGAGAGCGCTCTCATTTGCTCGAGCAACGGATGATTTAACCAATCGTTACGCGTCATTGTTTGTGATAATGAGCTTTCGTCAAACAGCGCAATATGAGTAATAAATTCCGGTAATTCATCTTCGCGAGACGTGACAATCACTAACCGCATGGTTTGCGATAGCTCATTGAGTAGCTCTGATAATGTCGCTCGGTGGGCAATGTCTAACCCGGTATAAGGTTCATCGAGAATCAACAACTCAGGCTGGGTTGCTAATGCGCGAGCAAGCATTAAGCGACGTGTTTCTCCGGTGGAAAGCTGGCGAAAACCACGCTGACGTAACGCGACTAAATCGGTCTTTTCCAATAACGACTCTAATTCTTCGTCCGTACAACCAGCATCTTTGATTAACGCTTCCACTGTCGAGCCATAATCAATCCGATCCATAAAATCGGTATCATCATTGGCTAACTCAATATCTAATAATTTTTGTTGTTCATGCAATGAAACACAGCCAATGTGCTCGGGTTTAGATTCGATATCACCGGTGTCAGGCTGCTCCAACCCAGCCAACACAGCCACCAATAAAGATGAACCATGGCTATGAGTGGAAAACACTCCCCAATGTTGATTCGGCAATAATTCCCAATCATCAATACGAAGATCCACCGCACCGGTGTGATGTTTTAACTGCTTAATTCTCATACTTCCTGTCCTTAGTCTTACCCCTTGATATTAGTGATTGAACGGCAGTAACCAATATCTTCACTTAAGCGTGACTGGGTATTCCATATACTGCATAAAAATAGGAAGAATTCCTACCAAATTCTGGTCACGCCCTTATCGCTAAAACTCACTTTAGCCTTGTAACACATCGTTAAGGTCCGATAAACTCAGCAAATAGAAATCACAGCAACGCATTTGGGTTGCGGGAAGACTTACCTTTACATTAGGACGTATTATGAGCCGTATTGACTCACTGGAAAAACTGGCAGAACTTTATCCTCAGCCTCACCCTCTGGCAGTAAAAAAAGCCATTGATCATATCGACCCACACACACAGACTTTCATTGAGCACAGCCCGCTATGCATTATTGCAAGTCGTGACAATGAAGGATTTCTTGATACATCTCCTCGCGGCGGCTTACCGGGTTTTGTCAAAGTACTCGATGAACATACGATTGCGTTCCCAGACAGTGCTGGTAACAACCGTATCGATACACTTAAAAACCTAGTGGAAGACCCACACATCAGCTTGCTGTTTTTGATTCCAGGCATCAAAGAAGTGGTTCGAGTAAAGGGAACAGCAACACTGCATACTAATGAAGATTTGAGAAATCAGTGTTTAGATGGGAACAAACCAGGCAAGCTTGTGGTCAAAATAAATGTCCACAAAACGTACTTTCACTGCCCGAAAGCGTTGTTACTCGCTAAAGTCTGGGAAGCGGATGCCCAGATTGAGCGAGATTTTTTACCAAATATGCTGCAAATCATCAAAGATCAGCTACATATGAATGATGAAGAGTAACCTTTATCAGAATAGATAAAACCGGGATGATCCCGGTTTTTTTGTGCCTTTAGAGCAGACAGTGACAAAAAAAACCGCGAGCTAAGCTCGCGGTTTTTTAAAACAATGATTCGCGTGAACGAAACGTCATTGGGGGTGGGATTACATGCCCATACCACCCATGCCGCCCATACCACCCATGCCGCCCATATCAGGCATTGCAGGAGCATCTTTAACAGGACGATCAGTTACCATCGCTTCAGTAGTAATCATTAGACCAGCAACAGAAGCAGCGAATTGTAGTGCGCTACGAGTTACTTTAGTTGGATCTAGAATACCCATTGCGATCATGTCACCATATTCGCCAGTTGCAGCGTTGTAACCGTAGTTACCTTCGCCTGCTTTCACGTTGTTCGCAACCACAGATTCTTCATCACCTGCGTTTGTCACGATTTGACGGATAGGTGCTTCCATTGCACGAAGTGCAACACGGATACCAACGTTTTGTTCTTCATTATCACCAGTTAACTCTGTGATATCAGACGCAACGCGGATAAGAGCAACACCACCACCAGCAACAACGCCTTCTTCTACTGCAGCACGAGTTGCATGTAGAGCATCTTCAACACGGTCTTTCTTCTCTTTCATTTCGACTTCAGTTGCTGCGCCAACTTTGATAACAGCTACGCCGCCAGCAAGTTTAGCAACACGTTCTTGAAGTTTTTCACGATCGTAGTCAGAAGTCGCGTCTTCGATTTGTTGACGGATTTGAGTAACACGGCCTTGAATTGCTTCTTCTTCACCAGCGCCATCGATAATAGTGCTGTTTTCTTTAGTGATAGTAACGCGTTTCGCTTGACCTAGGTCTTCAAGCGCTACTTTTTCAAGTTCTAGACCGATTTCTTCAGAAATAACAGTACCGCCAGTTAGGATAGCGATATCTTGAAGCATTGCTTTACGACGGTCGCCAAAGCCAGGTGCTTTAACAGCAGCCACTTTCACGATACCACGCATGTTGTTCACAACTAGAGTTGCTAGCGCTTCGCCTTCAACGTCTTCTGCAATGATAAGTAGAGGACGAGATGCTTTTGCTACAGCTTCAAGAGTTGGTAGCAATTCGCGGATGTTTGATACTTTTTTATCAACCAATAGGATGAATGGATTTTCTAGATCCACAGAACCCGCTTCTTGGTTATTGATGAAGTACGGAGATAGGTAACCACGGTCAAACTGCATACCTTCAACAACATCTAGTTCGTCTTGAAGTGCTTGACCTTCCTCAACAGTGATTACACCGTCGCGGCCTACTTTTTCCATTGCTTCAGCGATGATAGTACCAACAGTCGCATCAGAGTTTGCAGAGATAGTACCAACTTGAGCGATAGCTTTATTGTCTTCACAATTTACAGACAGTGCTTTTAGACCTTCAACAGCAGCAGCAACCGCTTTGTCGATACCACGTTTTAGATCCATTGGGTTCATACCAGCAGCAACTGCTTTTAAGCCTTCGTTTACGATAGCTTGAGCAAGAACTGTTGCAGTAGTAGTACCGTCACCAGCAGCATCGTTCGCTTGAGATGCTACTTCTTTAACCATTTGTGCGCCCATGTTTTGGAATTTGTCTTCCAACTCAATTTCACGCGCTACTGATACACCATCTTTAGTGATAGTTGGTGCACCGAAAGATTTATCAAGAACAACGTTACGACCTTTAGGACCAAGGGTAACTTTTACAGCGTCGGCTAGAACGTTTACGCCTTCCAGCATTTTTACGCGAGCATCATTGCCAAATTTTACGTCTTTAGCAGCCATTTTGTATTTCCTCTCTATAATTCGTTATTTCTTGTTCGTTTTATGCGGAGCAATTACTCAACGATTGCCAGAATGTCAGCCTCTGACAGAATCAGAACGTCTTTGCCTTCGATTTTTTCTGATTTAGTGCCGTAACCTTCACTGAAAATTACAGTGTCGCCCACTTGTACGTCTAGAGGTTGAACCGAACCATTTTCTAAGATGCGACCCTTACCTACAGCTAGTACAGTACCGCGAGTAGATTTTTCTGCAGCAGAGCCAGTAAGAACTATGCCACCCGCAGACTTAGATTCAACTTCTTTGCGTTCAACGATAACTCGGTCATGTAATGGACGAATGTTCATCGGTCGTCTCTCCTGATTAAATTTTCCGTCTTAATGTTTATGAAACGCTGATCGCTCAGCTTGTGTTTGATATGTGGGGGATAAATGTGGCTAACCCAAGGGGAAAAAGAAAAAAAATTGTGATTAATTTAACAAAATGTTGAGTTCTTAACCAATTGGCGAGCAAGAATTCGTCGTATTGGTCGATGAGGGCAAAAAATAGGAATGACAAACCACAAAATCCGCCGTTTAACGTTGGGATATTTAGCGTTAAAGTCAGTGAACGCTAATATAGTAAATCATTTGCTTTATTAACATGATAATTCATAATGTTCACATATAGACGACACAGTCACTCCTGAGTACGGAATACTGACAGAGGACCATAATGAAAACCGTTGACAGAATATTACACACCATCAAACGTGAAGGTGCTGTCACTGCAAAACAATTGGCCACAGACCTCAATATTACGACAATGGGAGCTCGCCAACATCTGCAGAGCTTAGAAGAAGAAGGCATTCTTGCGTTCCATGACGTCAAAGTAAAAGTGGGGCGTCCAACTCGCCATTGGTCTTTAACTCAACAAGGTCATGATCGCTTCACGGATCGCCATGGTGAACTCACTATTCAAGTGATTGAAGCTGTTGAACATCTGTTTGGATCAGAAGGTTTGGCAAAAGTAGCGGCTGAACGCGAAGCAAAAACGCTATCCCAATATCAAGACGCTCTTGCTGATTGTCAGACCTTAGAAGAAAAAGTGGCCACTTTAGTCAGTCTTCGTGAAAGTGAAGGCTACATGGCGGAATTTGAATCGACGGAGTACGGCTACGTGCTCTATGAAAATCATTGCCCCATCTGTAAAGCAGCAAAACGTTGCCCTAGCCTATGCACCTCAGAACTCACCATATTCCAAAAATTGCTCGGTGCAGATTATCACGTAGAACGTACCGAACATATTATTGAAGGTCAGCGTCGCTGTTCATACCTTATTGCTCCAATCACGTTGAAAGGGAATGACCATTCCTTCCGTGATTAAATATCACTGTGCTCATGGACGAGATCTGCCCCCCTGAATCTTTAAGCCATTGGGTATAGCTCTTTATCGTATCACTAAGGAATAAATCTCACAGCTGAGAATAACGCTGCTTTTTCAACCAAACCTCTACAACTTTGCTTATGCTTAGACTGATAGCAGTGTGGCTGTCGAATAATAATTGTAGAGGAGTCAGCTATGGCTAGTAACCCATGCCACCAAGTTCTCCCTCCTTTCGAGGAGATGGTCGACTTGGCTCAAAAGGATCCTGAGGCTTTTGCTCAATTTAAACGCGACATGTGCGAAGAAATGATTCAATCAGCTTCAAACAAAATGCAACAGCGATTATGGGCTCAACAGAGCCACATTGATTTGGTGGTCAGTAAATGTAAAAACCCAGATCATACCAATGTCACCTTAATGCGCGAACTCAGCGAACAAATGGCCAAGTTCAAAGGGGCGTTGGATGGTGAAGTTGAAAAACAAGGACAAGCAGAAATTATTCCGTTCCGCCAAACTGGAAACCTACACTAACACTGTGACAGTCAGACATCAAAAAGGAGGCCAAACTCGCCTCCTTTTATGTCATATTCATTGCATAGAACCCTTCTCATGATTCATCTGCTGTAGCACCATTACTTAATGTTGACGGTTCTTCTCCATACGCATTTTTACCAACAGAACCACGTAACAAACCGCATTCAATAAAGATCCAAGCACCGCAGACCACACCAACAATCGCAAGCACACTACTAAAAAGTGATGGCTGCGACGAGACAGGATCAGACACACGTTCTGCCATAGGAAAAGCAATACGGCCCAAAATCAGCGGTAAGTTAAGTAACAACCAACCATTCCCTTTATTTCTATCATGCCAACGCTTCGACGTAACAGCCAAATCTGGAAATAACACTAAGATCCAAAATATTGGGACAACAAAACCCGACACCATAGGAAAAAATCGCGTTACAACACCAAGCACTAACAACATAAAAAAGTAGTATAAAAGGTTCCACTGCCAGAATGTTTTACGTGCGATTCTTCCTTCAAACGAAAAAAGTAACCACTTAATAGACATGCTTTAAATTCCTAGCTACCTAACCAAATCAATTTGTTACTTTCAAAAAGCTGTCTCGGTTCATTTCCCGAACGTTAATCGTCAAGCTTCTAACATGACTAACTTGTTCCGTAAGTACTGACATCAGCTGACTCGCTAACGCTTTTTTCTGTTCTATTGTTCTGCCATCTAACAGCTCAAAAGTAATATGGATAAAATCTTGGCTATCACCTTCATCACCAATTAACCAATCATGGCAACTTAATGCTCTTGATTTCACAGCGCCAATATCAAATAAACCAGACTGTAATGCCACTTGGTGGAGATCTTCCAACAGTCCCTGCACATTCACTCGTTCATCGACTGAATTAGAATATTCCATAATCAAATTAGGCATATATAACCACACTAAGTTAAATGAGGCTCTGAGTCCTGCACTTGAGGTCATTGGGTATAAGGCGTCAGGGTAACAAATTAACAACATAAAAACCGAGAGCTTGTCGTTTCTTCTCTACACCAATACTGATCACCCTCTCAATTTTCTATTTTGCTCGAAACCATCTTTTCATGAGCATTTGGTAGAGGAAATACATATGAATGTAATTTTATTTCCAAACCACTTTCGGCTAACTCATTTTATTCCTCATACAACGCTGTAACTGCATGCAGAAGATCTCTGAAAGTCATGACCCTAGTCATGATCTGACCAGGTTTATCTGTTATATTCGTTGTCGTTATTTTTTTACATTCATTGAAATCGGAGATATTCCTATGCGTCGTCCTGTTGTGATGGGTAACTGGAAACTGAACGGTAGTAAAGCAATGGTAACTGAGCTACTAAACGGACTGAACACTGAAGTTGCAGGTGTTGAAGGTGTTGATATCGTTATCGCTCCACCAGCACTTTACATTGACCAAGCAGCTGGCCTTGTTAAAGAAGGCGGTAACAAGCTAATTCTTGGTGCACAAAACACTGACATCCACAACAGTGGTGCTTTCACTGGTGATGTTTCTCCTGAAATGCTTAAAGACCTTGGTGCTAGCCACATCATCATCGGTCACTCAGAGCGTCGTGAATACCACGAAGAATCTGATGAATTCGTAGCTAAAAAATTCGCTTTCCTAAAAGAAAACGGCCTAACTCCTGTTCTGTGTATCGGTGAATCTGAAGCTCAAAACGAAGCAGGTGAAACTGAAGCGGTTGTTTCTCGTCAAATCGATGCTGTTATCAACCACTGTGGTATTGAAGCATTTAACGGTGCAATCATCGCTTACGAACCAATCTGGGCAATCGGTACTGGTAAAGCAGCAACGGCAGAAGACGCACAACGCGTACACGCATTCATCCGTGCACACATTGCTAAACACAGCAAAGATGTGGCTGAACAAGTCATCATCCAATATGGTGGTTCTGTTAAACCAGAAAACGCACTAGCTTACTTCCAAAACCCAGACATCGACGGCGCTCTAGTTGGCGGTGCATCTCTTAAAGCAGACAGCTTTGCTGCTATCGCAAAAGCAGCTGCAGAAGCAAAAGCTTAATCATCACATTGATGTGAATGATAAAGGTCAGCTTATCGCTGACCTTTTGTTTATCAACCCCATCATTTCCCTACAGGCAATAGTGGTTATCTTCTAGAGTGGAACGCTAATTTCGCGTATCCTATCGCCTCAACTCTCTGCAACAGCTGTTCTCTATGCAAGATAAACATGGGTTACTCACCGCCCCAATTAGTAACGTATTACGTCAAATGACAGTACCGATGATCTTCGGTATGGTTGCTGTGCTCATGTTCAATTTAGTCGATACCTTTTTCATCTCCTTGCTCGGAACGCAAGCTCTTGCCGCTGTCAGTTACACCTTTCCTGTCACCTTTGGTTTAAACTGCATCACGATGGGAATTGGGGTGGGTTTATCTACCAGCATTGGTCGTTTACTCGGACAAGGAAGTAACCATCTCGCCGCTCGCTTTTCAACTCATGGTTTATTGTTAGCAGTAGTGCTTGTCACTCTTGCTTCAGTCGCAGGAATGGTCTCAATCACACCGTTATTTAGTTTGCTTGGTGCGAAAACAAGCCTGCTACCGCTGATCCAGGACTATATGCAAGTCTGGTATATTGCGGTACCACTACTGGTCATTCCTATGGCTGGTAACAGTGCTATTAGAGCGTCTGGAGATACCAAAACACCCGCTAAAATCATGATTTTTTCTGGTGCAATTAACGGCGGTTTAGATCCACTCTTAATCTTCGGCTATGGCCCATTTCCTGAACTCGGAATCAAAGGTGCGGCCATTTCGAGTGGTATTTCCTGGGTCGTAGCTCTAATTTGTACCTTTTATATTCTCATTAAACGCGACAAATTGATTGCTCTGCCTAATCTCAAGCAATTACCCACTGATTGGATTCAGGTTTTGAAGATTGGCACTCCTGCCGCTCTCTCTATCGCAATGACCCCTATTTCTGGCGCACTCTTGATGAAGATACTGTCATCTCATGGTACAGCCGCTGTCGCTGGCTATGGTGCGGCACAACGCATTGAATCGATACTGTTACTGGTCATTATGTCGTTAACATCAGTATTAACGCCTTTCATCGCGCAAAATTTAGGCGCAAAGAATCCTCAGCGAAGTTTTGCTGGATTATTTATGGGCATGCGCTTTTCGATCGTTTTTCAGATTCTGGTTTTCATTATGATGGTACCTTTAAGCACTCCGCTCGCGGCGCTCTTTTCTCATGATCAAGCCGTTGAGCAAACCTTATGGCATTACTTATTGATTGTGCCTTTAAGTTATGGTTTTCAAGGTGTCGTGATGATGTTGATATCTGCACTCAATGCCCTTCACCAACCCAATAAAGCGTTTGTCTGGAGCTTCTTGCGCCTATTTGTATTCACTCTGCCCTTTGCCTGGTTTGGCTCACTTTGGTATGGAGTAGAAGGGTTATTCTTTGGTATCGCACTGGGTAATGCATTTGGAGGGCTGTTTGGTTATCTCTATGCACTGCGGTTAAGACGTATTCATATACCCAATTCATCATTGAATAAGGTTGTAAATAACCAATAAAAAACCGCGTCATAAACGCGGCTTTCCTAAATCAATATATCGCTAAGAGTTAAATGATCTCTTCGTCTTCTTCAAGGATACTTTCTTCTTCATCTTCAAAATCCATATTTAACGGCTCTTGAGATAAAATAATACCCGTGCTATCGGCATAAATATAATCTTCAGGAAGAAATGTGACGCCACCAAAATTAACAGGCACATCAACTTCACCAATGCTCTTAGACACAGCCCCCACAGGAATTGAAGCTAGAGCCTGAATACCAATATTCATGTCCTCTAGGTCGTCAATCTCTCGAACGCAACCGTATACAATAATACCTTCCCACTCATTTTCTTCCGCTAGCGCAGCTATTTCTGAGTCGATTAAAGCGCGACGTAATGAACCGCCACCATCGATGAGTAAAACCCGCCCTAAGCCATCTTGTTCTAATGCTTCACGGATTAATCCGTTATCTTCAAAGCATTTAACAGTGGTGACTTGACCAGCAAACGAGGCACTACCGCCAAAGTTGCTGAACATGGGTTCCACGACATCGACCTGATCGAGATAGATATCACATAGCGCTGAGGTGTTGTATTCCATAGCCTAGTTCTCTCTGTGAAAGCCTAACAACGAGTATATAGAGTCAATAAGTCATTGCAATGACTCAATTCAAATTAACTTGTCAGAGTTTGTGCAATAACGACACCAACAAACAATAGGTTAGTAATAATTGAGCACTTTACAATGACCGGTAACATAGGAGCGATTTCTGCTGGCTGTTGTGTGGCCCACAGCTCGCGGCTGTGTTTAGTGACCGAAATAAGGCTAAGCAAAAATGGGACGCTAATCCATACAGGCTTACCTTGCATCAATAAGTAACACGCAAATGCGACAACAGCACCAGCCAGTAACACAAAGTGATAACGTTTAGCCAAATCTTGGCCAAGGCGAACCGCTACGGTACGTTTACCACATTCAGCATCATTCTCGATATCGCGCATGTTATTAATATTAAGAACAGCGACTGCTAATAAACCACACCCTAAAGCTGGTAAGAACAATGCACCATCAATATGACCCGTGTGTAAAAAGTAAGTTCCTGATACACCAAGTAAACCAAAGAAGATAAAGACGGATAAATCCCCTAACCCCACGTAACCGTATGGTTTATTACCCACGGTGTAAGCGATGGCTGCAGCCATAGCCAGAACACCTAAACCAATGAAAGCGATAATACTTTCAAAGCTATCTAATGCGTAAAGAACTAAACCAAGACCAGCAACAACTGTTAATACGATATTAATATATATCGCTTGTTTCATATCCTTTAAGGTCACTGCACCAGATTGTAGCGCACGCATTGGGCCTAAACGCTTGTCGTTATCGGTTCCTTTTACTGCATCACCATAATCATTAGCTAAGTTAGAAAGAATCTGTAACAAAGTGGCTGTTAACAAAGATAATAACGCGACAGGCCAAGAAAAATGACCAGTTGAAAACGCAAGAGCGCTACCAGTAAGTATGGATACTAGTGCCAGTGGCAATGTTTTTGGTCGAGCAGCGTCGAGCCAAATGTGCAATGAGTTATTCATGATTACGAGATATTGATCAACATATTGCCAGTATATGCGCAATTGTGAACAGAAAAAAGCCCGCCTTAACAGGCGGGCTACAATGTTTTGTTTTTGATCAATTTATCAAAGAATAAAACGACTTAAATCTTCATCTTCAACCAATTCACCAAGGCGAGACTTCACATAATCGGCGTTCACTTCAAAACTTTCACCAGATTTGTCAGTTGCATCAAAGGAAATATCATCCATTAAACGCTCCATCACAGTGTGCAGACGACGAGCACCGATATTTTCAGTGGTTTCATTCACCTTCCAAGCTGCTTCAGCAATCTGCTTAATGCCATCTTCGGTAAAGGTGACATCGACGTTCTCTGTTTTTAATAATGCAGAATACTGCTCTGTCAATGACGCACGAGGCTCAGTCAAAATACGACGGAAGTCATCACTTGATAACGCACTTAACTCGACACGAATAGGAAGACGACCTTGTAATTCAGGAATCAAGTCCGATGGTTTCGCAACTTGGAATGCACCCGATGTGATAAACAGAATATGGTCGGTACGTACCATGCCATGTTTTGTCGTCACGGTGCTGCCCTCAATTAACGGTAGCAAGTCACGTTGCACACCTTCACGAGAAACATCAGGACCAGACGCTTCACCACGTTTACAAATCTTATCCACTTCATCGATAAACACGATACCATGGTTTTCAACGTTGAAGATCGCCTGATCTTTCAACTCATCCATGTTAACTAACTTAGCCGCTTCTTCTTCAATCAACGCTTTCAACGCATCTTTGATTTTAAGTTTGCGTTTTTTCTTCGTGTCACCACCCATGTTTTGGAACAGACCTTGTAGCTGGTTGGTCATTTCTTCCATACCTGGAGGCGCCATAATTTCTACGCCCATTTGTGGAGCAGCAACATCGATTTCGATTTCTTTATCGTCTAGTTGGCCTTCACGAAGTTTTTTACGGAACGATTGGCGAGTCGAGGAATGTTGTCCATCTTTCTCATCCACTTGACCCCATGCATCACGTGCTGGAGGCAACAACGCATCCAAAATACGTTCTTCTGCTAGTTCTTCTGCGCGGAACTTCACTTTTTCCATCGCTTGCTGGCGAGTCATTTTTACCGCGACTTCGGTTAAATCACGGATAATGGTATCGACTTCTTTACCTACGTAGCCCACCTCAGTGAACTTAGTTGCTTCTACCTTAATGAATGGTGCATTTGCAAGTTTTGCTAAACGACGAGCTATTTCTGTTTTACCCACACCCGTTGGGCCAATCATTAAAATATTTTTAGGCGTCACTTCAGCACGTAAATCTTCGCTTAGCTGCATACGGCGCCAGCGGTTACGTAATGCCAAAGCAACCGCACGTTTTGCGTTGTCCTGACCAATAATGTGGCGGTTTAGTTCATCAACTATCTCGCGAGGAGTCATCTCAGACATAGGAAATCCTTAAAATTCAGTTACAAATTACTATCTTTGGTTATTCACCTTGTGGAAGAGCCGCCACAGCTTGGCTATCCTCAGGAATTTCTAGTTCTTCAATAGTATGGTATTGGTTGGTGAACACACAAATGTCCCCCGCTATTTTTAACGCTTTTTCAGCAATTTCACGTGCATCTAAATCGGTGTTTTCTAACATCGCAATCGCAGCAGCTTGGGCAAAATTACCACCGGAACCAATCGCAATAAGATCATGTTCAGGCTGAAGTACATCACCATTACCAGTAATGATGAGAGATGCTGTCTCGTCTGCTACCGCTAGAATCGCTTCCAATTTACGTAACGCGCGATCACTGCGCCAATCTTTGGCTAACTCAACTGCCGCTTTAGTTAGATGGCCTTGGTGCATCTGTAGCTTGCCTTCAAAACGCTCAAACAAAGTAAATGCATCCGCAGTACCACCAGCGAAACCAGCAAGTACTTTATTGTTGTAAAGGCGACGAACTTTCTTCGCGTTGCCTTTCATCACTGTATTACCCAGCGATACTTGTCCGTCACCCGCGATAACGACTTTATTGTTACGACGTACAGAAACGATGGTAGTCACGTGAGGGCCTCTTATCTTTTTTCACTATGGAGTTAAGAGGATATATATGGCTGCTTAGAAGGAAATTCAAGGGGAAAGAATTGAAAGCTATTTCAAGATTCGGTCAAGACTCGATGGCGATTCAACAAAAATGCCATCGAGAAAATGAGGATTCATCTCTCGATGACATTTGGATAGGAGATTACAAGTTGTCTTTCATAATCAAACAAGGCTCAATCTTCGAACGCTGCAATTTATGCTTATCTTTCTCAGCTTCACGTTTGAACTTATAGGGACCAAGAACAATTCGGAACCAGCTACTACCTTCTGTTTTTCGAATTTTACTGGTCAGTCCCACAAATGCGATTCGTGCCTTACGCTCTTCCGCTTGATGCATGGTTTTAAATGCACCGCATTGCATGATGTAAGGAATCTTTGAAACTTTTAATTCCTTAGGTACCACTTCAATCTCGCGACTTGGCAACGTATCCACATAATCCCACTTTTCGGTTGGTGGCGGTGGAAGATCATCGTTAGATGATTTTTGCTTCACTGGCTTAACAGGAGTCGAGACTGCAGCAGGTGGAGTTTTTGGTGTGGGATCGCTATTGAGAATATACAATCCATAGCCAAAGGCTCCGACAGCAATAATAGCAAGTAAACCACTTTTCCACGGTTTACCTTTAGGCGACGTTTTTTTTGGGGTCGGCTTTTTAGGACTACGACCTCGTCTTACATAATCTTTATTAGCCACAAGAATTCAATAATTGACAATTTGGTCCACATGTTAATTCAGTTTACGTATAGAAAACAAACGAAAAGCTAATGTAGCGCATAAAAATGCGCTACCTAATCAATTTAGAGTATGTCGTATTGAATTAACCACAGCATCAGATCACTTGTCAGCACTACACAACTCGTGGTGGCGCAGCACTTTCTCGTACGATTAATTTGGTTTCAAGCAAACGAGAACCAGCCTGCACATCATGACCACGTAATAATTCCAACATCATCAACATTGCTTGGCGACCAATTTCATATCGCGGCTGTGAGATCGTCGTCAGTGGTGGATCACAATATTCAGCAAACTGAATATCATCGAAGCCCACAACGGATAAATCTTGAGGAACACGCAAACCGAGACGTTTAGCTTCTTGGATAGCACCGATTGCCATCGTGTCGTTGTGACAAAAAATCGCGGTTGGCGGCTCAGGCAGTGCCAATAACTGTTTCACCGCTTTTACGCCATCTTTAAAGGAAAAATCGCCTTTAAAACAATACGTAGGATTCATCGTAATCCCCGCTCGACGTAATGCTTGCTGATAACCTTGATGGCGGAATGAAGACAGCGCCGCCTGATCGGGGCCAGCAATTTCAGCTACTCGCTTGTGTCCCATTTGGGTCAAGTAGTTCACAGCCTCAAAAGCGGAAGTTAAATTGTCGATGTGAACCGTAGGTAACTCTAGTTCAGGCGCAAATTCACATGCCATCACCATCGGCGGCAAGTTCTTTTGTTCTGGTTTACTCACATCAAATGGTAAATCCGTTCCAAGGAGTAACATACCGTCGGCTTGCTTGGTAAATACGAGATTGACGAATGAGTTCTCTCGTTTCTTTTGCTGGCCACTATCGCCTAATAGTACAAGATATCCATGCTCCATGGCTGCATCTTCGATGCCACGAATGATCTCAGTAAAATAGGGATCACAAATATCTGGTACGATGGTGACGATCGTTTTCGATTCGTTACGGCGCAGATTTCTAGCTAAAGAATTGGGAGAATAGCCCGCTTCTAAGACTGCTTCTTCAACTCGTTTACGAGTAGAAGAAGAGACTTTCTCTGGATTCATCAAGGCACGGGATACCGTTGCCGTTGACACTCCAGCAAGCTGGGCAACATCCTTCATTGTCGCCATATAAATAACCCTCTTTCTCTATCCTGGACAGTGCAAACGCACTTTTCTTATCGTTATCGTTTACCCACATCGTCCTAAAAGCGAGGCTGACATATAAGGCATCACAATAATGGATACACCTTGCTTAATATGCGAATGCATGGGCTCAAAAACAACTCAGCAGCCCCAACGGCCACTGAAGGAATACTTTACTTAAGTCTAATGAACTACTAATGAGTAGGTTACGCTTAGATTAACAAATTTTACACTATTAGCGTGAATTCCATCACGTTTAATTGTTTCCATCCCTTTAAGGTTAGCAAACAATCTTGATTTTTCATGAAAGATCTTGCGGTTCAATGTCTAAAGTCCACCTAATCTTGTTAGCAACAGGTAGCATATTGATAGCAGGACGAGCACTGATCAACCATTTTTGCATCATTGAGCGTGTTTGCGTCTGAATCAGTAACTGCCAACGAAACTTTCCTGCCCTTTTTGCTAATGGAGCTGGCGTTGGGCCTAACACCAAACATGTATCATCAAATATCGGATTACTTTCTAAGGTATGGCGCACTTGACGTAAGAAATCTTCGACCTGCTGCGAATTATTCGCTTCTGCTCTTAATAACGTCAAAAATGTATACGGCGGTAACATCGCTAACTTACGTTCCTCTAAGGCACTTTGCGCAAAGTGATTGTAATCTTTGGTTAATAGAGCCTGGAGCAACGCATGTTCCGGATGGTGGGTCTGTAAATAAACTTCACCCGGCTTACTCGCCCTTCCTGCTCGTCCTGCTACCTGAGTAAACAACTGGGCAAAACGCTCGGCTGCGCGAAAATCGCTGCTATACAACGACCCATCCACATCTAACAGAGCGACCATAGTAACATCCGGGAAGTGATGCCCTTTCGCGAGCATTTGAGTGCCAATCAAAATTTTATATTCGCCATTACGAATTGCCGTAAGAGCACTTTCTAAGCTTCCCTTACGTCTTGTGCTATCGCGATCGATACGGATTGTCTTATATTCAGGAAAAAGTTCAGCTAATTGATTCTCTAACTGCTCCGTTCCCACCCCGACAGTAACTAGGTGAGTGGATCCACAACTTTGACATTGATGAATCACAGGTCTTTGAGAACCGCAGTGATGGCACCGCATTTCATGGCTATTCTGATGATAGGTGTAATAAGCGTCACACCTTTGGCAGTCAGCAATCCAACCACACTCATGGCACATCAAAGCAGGAGAAAATCCGCGCCGGTTGAGAAATAACAGAACTTGGTTGCCCGCTTGAAGATGACGACGCATTTGCGCAATTAACGGTGCAGATAAACCACTTTCTAAATACAGCCCCTTCACATCCAAAACATGGTTCGTCGTCGGTGTCGAGAGTCCCGCACGCTGAGTTAATTGTAAATGATGATACTTACCGGTTAACGCGTTATGGAGAGTTTCTAACGCTGGTGTTGCAGAGCCTAAAATAATTGGGATGTTTTCTTTCGCAGCCCTCATCACCGCAACATCACGAGCATGATAGCGCAAACTGTCTTGCTGCTTGTAGGAAGCATCATGCTCCTCATCCACAATAATAATGCCGAGATCAGAAAAAGGCGTGAGTAACGCAGAGCGTGTACCGATAACAATCCCAGCCGCTTTATCACGAGCACTCAGCCACGCATTCAAGCGCTCGGTATCATTGAGCCCCGAGTGAATAACACTGACTGGAACATTAAACCGGCGTTTAAAGCGATTAATGGTTTGTGGTGTTAAACCGATTTCAGGCACGAGTACTAACGCCTGACGCCCTTTATCGAGCACAGGTTTAATCATATTCAGATACACTTCGGTTTTACCTGAACCCGTCACCCCCTGCAGTAGATAACAGCCAAATCCCGGCTGTGAGTTTACCGAAGCAATCGCCACAGCCTGCTCTTGGTTCAACTTAGGTTTATCAACATCCGCTTCTATATGCTTTGGCCAAGCTTTAATTGTAGGTTGGCGCTCTTGCATTTCGATCCAACCTTTTTTTTCTACAGCTTTTAACATCGTCGAAGAAAACTCTTCTTCCACTAACGTTTGATGAGACACTGGCTCACTTTCTAAGCGATACATTAAACGGGCCTGTTGCACTGCTCGTTTATCAAATCCCGCCATGAGCTGATTACGACCGATCTCCGTTAATCGCCATTCTCGAAGAGCAGCAAAATTAGCCTCTTTCCCTTTACGCAACAATGTTGGCATTGCGTTCGCCAAAGTGTCACCGAGAGGGTGTTGATAAAATTGGCTACACCACTGCAATAAACCAAATAGCGGATCGGGCCACACAGGTTGGGTATCTAGAACGGACTTAATTGGTTTTAACTGCTCACGAGGAAAATCGGACTCGTTGACCAACGCAGTGACAATACCCACTAATGTTTGGCGCCCAAATGGCACAGAAACACGCCCACCAATGATAGGAAATAGATGCGGTGGAACCACATAGTCAAACTGTTTATCAAGTGGAACGGGTAATGCCACTCGGGCAATCGATGGGCGCATAGTTGTTAGGTCTGGAATTGCGAATCACAGCGCACAGTCTAATAGATGCAGACTACAAATTCGACTATCTATCCTATACTTAATGAGTAAAGGCTAATTCCCTGAACCAGCCACCTCCCATTAAACCATAAAAATGGCGAAAATAGCGGCAAAATGAGTTGATCCGAGAGTGATGATTCTTTATTATATCGCGCCTTACAAGGTAGCTGCTTACTAATAGCAGTTATTTTGCACTTTATCATTAACAATACGTGTGGTGTCCAACATCGATTTGGATAGCGACACGGCCTAATTTGAGGTTATCCCATGAAAGCTGGTATCCACCCAGAATACAAAGAAGTAACTGCAAACTGTTCTTGCGGCAACACTTTCGTTTTCAAATCAACTCTAGACAAAGACACTCTTCATCTAGACGTTTGTGACAAATGTCACCCATTCTACTCTGGTAAACAACGTATCGTTGATACCGGTGGTCGTGTTGATCGCTTCAACAAACGTTTCGGTACTCTATCTAGCAAAAAATAATTGCTTTCAGATATTGAACGAATTAGAAAAGGGCGCTTTTAGCGTCCTTTTTGTTTATATCCCCCCACATAACCTCAAGATTCAGAGCGCCATCAACAAACACAAATCAGGCCCACACCGGCTGGGAATCGGCTTATTGCTAGCGATATAAATCATCTAACTTTTTATAACCTGATATAAGAAGAAATTATAAAAAAGAACTTTCCTCCTTTCGCGCAAACCTTTGCCTTATTTTATCTGGTCTTATCTCTCTATTTTCTGCGAAAAAGTAGTCATTTTGCCGCTATGCAGCGTCAAATTACTGCTTTAGAATGGTCGGCTTTTCTACAAACAATAACAGAGAACAGCTATGTCCAATGACAATCAACAGGAACTGACTGCAGAAGAACAGTTTCGCCAAAAAGCCCTTGATTACCACGCAATACCAACTCCAGGTAAAATTGCGATCTCTTTGACTAAACCTGCGGACTCTGCTGAAGACTTATCTCTAGCTTATAGCCCAGGTGTTGCAGAGCCAGTGCGTGAAATCGCGCAAAACGTAGAAAACGTTTACAAATACACAGGTAAAGGTAACACCGTTGCCGTTATCTCAAACGGTACCGCAATCCTAGGCCTAGGTAACTTAGGTCCGCTTGCCTCTAAACCAGTAATGGAAGGTAAGGCGCTACTATTCAAACGCTTTGCTGGTATCGACTCTATCGACATCGAAGTAAAACACCGCACTATCGACGAGTTCGTTGATACGGTTGCTAACATTGCGGATACATTCGGCGGCATCAACCTAGAAGACATTAAAGCACCTGATTGTTTCGAAATCGAACGTCGCCTGATTGAACGTTGTGATGTGCCAGTATTCCACGATGACCAACACGGTACAGCAATCGTAACCGCAGCAGGTATGCTGAACGCTATCGAACTTCAAGGTAAAAAACTTGAAGAATGTACCATCGTTTGTCTTGGTGCTGGTGCTGCAGCGGTTGCATGTATGGAATTGCTTATCCAATGCGGTGCAATGCGTGAAAAAATCTACATGTTAGACCGTAAAGGTGTGATTCATACTCGTCGTAGCGACATCAATGAACACAAACAGCGCTTTGCGAGCAACACTGACAAACGCACTCTGACTGATGTTATTGAAGGTGCGGATCTATTCCTTGGTGTATCAGGTCCTAACCTGCTTACAGAAGAACAGATCAAGCTGATGGCTGATAAACCAGTTATCTTTGCATGTTCTAACCCAGATCCAGAAATCAAACCTGAATTAGCTCAAACAGCTCGTCCAGACATGATTATGGGCACAGGCCGTAGTGACTACCCTAACCAGGTTAACAACGTATTATGTTTCCCATTCATTTTCCGCGGCGCTCTAGATGTTCGCGCGAGAGAAATCAACATTGAAATGAAATTGGCTGCGGTTGAAGCAATTCGCTCATTAGCAAAAGAAGACGTTCCTGCAAACGTACTAAAAGCAGCGGGTGTTGAATCACTGAGCTTTGGTCCTGATTACATCATTCCAAAACCAATGGATGCACGCCTACTTCCTCGTGTTGCTCGCGCAGTGGCTCAAGCTGCAGTAGACTCAGGTGTTGCTCGTATCGAGCTACCAGCAGGTTACATGGAAGACTAAGGTCTGACTAATAAGCAATATTGAGTAATGCTTATCCCTAAATGCAAAAGCCCCCAACCTTGGTTGGGGGCTTTTTACTTTTAATGACGCGAATGTGCAAACGTCATTAACAATAGTAATACGACTTAGTCATCAAATGATTCAAATTCGATGCCCATTGCAGTCATTAGCTCTTTGGCTTCAACAGGAATGTCATCTGGGCGATCTTTTCGCAAATCTTCATCGGTCGGCAAAGGCTGACCAGTGTACGCATGCAAAAACGCTTCACACAGAAGTTCACTGTTAGTAGCATGACGTAAATTATTGATTTGGCGGCGAGTACGCTCATCAGTCAACACTTTAAGTACTTTAAGAGGAATAGATACGGTAATTTTTTTTACTTGTTCACTCTTCTTACCATGTTCTGCATAAGGGCTAATATAATCGCCGTTCCAGTCTGCCATTGCGCACCTTCGTTAAACTAATTTCACTAATGAATATTAAAGACCCCAATTTTAGCGGGATTTACTGCCATAAGCAAAGACATATAGACGTCTAGAAGTGTTGACGTCTTCTTTTTTCAACAGTAAAGTGTGAGGCTATGCATCATATATCGTTATCTGTGGTTTAGATCGTCAGATATGATAAACGCAACAAACATAGAGTCACACAGGAAAGGAAACACTTATGACCACTCGCAAACCCGCTACCGTGGCGGTTCGTACTGGTATTGAATCCGATACCCAGTATCACGCTGTTGTTCCACCCATTTATCTATCCACTAACTACGGCTTTCCTGCGTTTGGCGAAGTGCCAAACTATGACTATACCCGCTCAGGTAACCCAAACCGTAACTTATTGGAAGAAGCACTCTCAAAACTCGAATGTGGTGTAGGCGCGACGATTACCAACTGCGGTACTTCAGCTCTAAACCTTTGGGTTTCTGCGTTTATCGGTCCTGATGATGTCATCATCGCTCCGCACGACTGTTATGGTGGTACTTACCGCTTATTCAATACTCGTGCGCAAAAAGGCGATTTTAAAGTACTGTTTGTTGATCAATCAGATGAAAAAGCGTTTGCCGACGCATTAGCACAAAAGCCAAAATTGATTCTACTCGAAACCCCATCTAACCCACTGGTTCGTGTGATTGATATCGAAAAAGTGTGCCAGCAAGCAAAACAAATTGGTGCCCTTGTCGCTGTCGATAATACCTTTTTGACACCTGTGTACCAAAAGCCTCTAACGCTCGGTGCTGACTTCGTTATCCATTCAACTACTAAATACATTAATGGTCACTCCGATGTTATTGGCGGTGTCGTGATCAGTAAAGATGCCGAGCATGCAGAAAAAATTGCTTGGTGGGGTAACTGTATCGGCGCAACCGGTACACCATTTGATAGTTATATGACACTACGCGGTCTGCGTACTCTGCCAGCTCGTATGCGTCAGCACGAAGAAAGCTCTCAACAAATTTTGAATTACTTGCTTAAACAAGAGCTCGTAAAAGTGGTTTATCACCCTAGCCTGCCGAATCACCCCGGACATGATATTGCGAAAAAACAACAGTCTGGTTTTGGCTCAATGCTAAGCTTTGAAGTCAATGGCTCTTACGAACAATTAAAACTATTTGTAAGTTCATTAGAATTGTTCTCTCTCGCTGAATCGCTTGGCGGTGTTGAAAGTTTAATTTGCCACCCTGCAACAATGACTCACCGAGCTATGGGTGAAAAAGCATTGGCAGAGGCTGGGGTTTCAATCTTATTACTGCGTGTATCAGTCGGTTTGGAAGATCCAGAAGATTTGATCGCCGATTTAGACCAAGCCTTCAATAAGGCCAAGGAGATCCGTTAATGACTACCCAACGCCAGTTGCATAAATTTGGTGGTAGTAGCCTAGCAGACGCTGAATGCTATCAGCGTGTTGCTCATATTTTGAAGGAATATTCACAAGACAACGATTTAATCGTTGTCTCTGCGGCAGGGAAAACCACTAACCGTCTTATCACGTTTGTCGATGCCCTCAATAAAGATGGTCGGTTAGCACATGAAACTTTACAGTCGCTTCGTCAGTATCAATCGGAATTAATTGACGGTTTACTTGAAGGTGAACAAGCAGACCATCTACAAACTGAACTTAGTGCAGAATGTAGCGCTTTAGGCGAACTCACAGCACCACTTACCACTGCGCAACGAGCGGCTGTTCTCGGGCATGGTGAACGCTGGTCAGTTCGCCTATTAACCGCCTTATTAAATCAAGAAGGTCTCGCTGCTGTCGCCGAAGACGCACGACATTTCTTGCGTGCCGAAGCGGGCACACAACCAGAAATTGATCGCGCGGCATCTTATCCACTTTTACACAGTATTTTGGCGCAATATAGTAATCAACGCGTCATTATTACTGGCTTTATGGCACAAAATAGTGCGGGTGAAACTGTGCTATTGGGCCGTAATGGTTCTGACTATTCTGCCACAATCATTGGCGCTCTTGCGGATGTCAGTAAAGTGACTATTTGGAGTGATGTTGCTGGGGTATTTAGCGCAGATCCCCGTTTAGTTAACGATGCTTGCCTACTCCCATTACTTCGCTTAGATGAAGCCAATGAGTTGGCCCGTTTAGCTGCGCCAGTGCTGCATAGCCGCACGCTACAGCCTGTAGCACAAAGTACAATGGATTTAGCTCTACGTTGTAGTTACCGCCCAGAATCAGGTTCAACTCGCATTGAACGAGTTCTTGCTTCTGGTCGCGGCGCCAAAATCATCACCTCATTAGATGATGTACTGCTTATTGAGCTCTCATTCGGTCAAAACCACGATTTTGAGCGGATGAAATCCGGCATTTTGGAACGTCTCAAGCGCGTTCAATTAGAGCCATTAGCATTTGAAACACAAGCAGACCAATACTTACTGCGCTTAGCGTATACAGCTGAAATAGCCTCTGGCGCTTTGGATTATCTACAAGATTCAGCCACTGAAGCTGAAATTAAATTGAAAGAAGGCTTCTGTTTAGTGGCAGCGGTCGGTGCTGGAGTAACCAATAACGCTCACCACTGTTTTGGCTTCTATCAGCAAACCAAAAACTGTCCGATAGAGTTCATCTCTGCGACAGAATCAGGGTTAAGTCTGGTTGCAGTGATGCGCCAAACTGAAATCGAACCTCTCGTCAATGATATTCACACACAGCTTTTCCAAGCCCAAAAACGGGTAGCCTTAGCATTGTGTGGCAAAGGTAATATCGGGTCGAGCTGGTTAAAACTTTTCGCTCAACAAAAAGAAGAGTTAGAGCGTCGCCGTGGCATGTCGTTTGACTTAGTTGCGGTAGTCGATAGTCAAAACTACCTTTTCAATCCTGAAGGTTTTGATGCCCAAAAAGTTCTGACGATCGATCCAAGTGAAGCCCAACCGAATGATGGCCAAGAGTGGATAGAACGCTTAGGTAATATTCAAGGTTACGACGACGTTATTATTCTCGATGTAACCGCCAGCGAGCAACTTGCCCAGCAATATCTACAATTTGCAGAGCAAGGTATGCACCTCATTACCGCGAATAAAGTTGCTGGCTCCGCTCCAAGCGAATATTACAATCAAGTCAAAGATGCGTTCTCTAAAATTAGCCGTCATTGGCTATACAATGCCACTGTGGGTGCTGGATTACCTATCAATCATACGCTTCGTGATTTACGCGAAAGTGGTGATGAAATTATGGCGTTATCCGGTATCTTCTCAGGAACCTTATCGTGGTTATTCCAACAATACGACGGCAGCGTACCCTTTAGCGAATTAGTCGAGTTAGCATGGCAACAGGGTCTAACCGAACCCGATCCACGCAATGACCTTGATGGTTCAGATGTGATGCGAAAATTGGTGATTCTAGCTCGTGAATCGGGTCTTGATATCGAGCCTGAAAACGTCAAAGTAGAATCTTTGGTGCCTGATGAACTGACTAAACTGCCACTGGATGAATTTTTAGATCAGAGTGAATTACTTAATACATCGCTCGCAGAACGCCTAGAAAAAGCCCAAGAAGAAGACAAAGTACTGCGTTATGTGGCACGTTTAGAAAAGAATGGTATTGCCACTGTAGGTGTAGAAGCTCTAGAACGAGAACATCCTCTTGCCAACTTACTACCTTGCGACAATATCTTCGCGA
The DNA here is from genome assembly GCF_015686695.1 of Vibrio nitrifigilis. Lineage (NCBI taxonomy): Bacteria > Pseudomonadati > Pseudomonadota > Gammaproteobacteria > Vibrionales > Vibrionaceae > Vibrio > Vibrio nitrifigilis. The sequence goes on from NZ_JADPMR010000003.1 coordinate 267,147, forward strand.
TTGAAAGTAAGTGGTATCGAGATAACCCATTGGTTATTCGCGGCCCTGGAGCCGGCCGAGAAGTGACCGCTGGAGCTATCCAATCCGATTTAAACTTACTTGCAAGTTTCCTTTAATGTCATAACCCGCCATCTGGCGGGTTAATTTTTTGCTCCCCCACTACAGCTATCTCATTAATTTCATTTACAATGCCAAATTAACCACACTAAAAACATGGCTACTTGATGAGAATTCATTCGTTATATGAATTATATTCAAGTTAATATTGTTGACATTGTAGCCAGTTCAACACATTATTTGGACATATAGACGTCTAAACGTCAAAAATAAGATTCGTTGGCCGTCCACGTTGGCGACTGCTCGCAGGAGAAGAGAATGGGATACACACACGCTAGTCATATTGATGCTTTAAACCAAAACATCGCCGAACTATCGGACATCAATGTGTCATTTGAGTTTTTTCCACCAAGCAGCGAAAAAATGGAAGAAACCCTCTGGAATTCAGTTCACCGCCTAAAAACGTTGAACCCAAGTTTTGTTTCCGTTACCTATGGTGCTAACTCTGGCGAGCGTGATCGTACTCACTCGATTATTAAAGAAATTAAAGACAAGACCGGTTTAGTATCAGCCCCTCATTTAACCTGTATTGATGCTACTCGTGAAGAGCTGATTAAGATTGCTGACGACTATTGGAACAATGATATTCGCAATATTGTGGCTTTACGAGGCGATATTCCTGAAGGTGCAGGGCAGCCTGACATGTATGCATCAGATCTCGTCGAACTGCTGAAATCTCGTCACGATTTTGATATTTCAGTCGCCGCTTTTCCAGAGGTTCATCCTGAAGCAAAAAGCGCCCAAGCCGATTTACTTAATCTGCGCCGTAAAGTAGAAGCAGGAGCTAACCGCGCGATTACCCAGTTTTTCTTTGATGTGGAAAGCTACTTACGCTTTCGCGACCGCTGCGTCACAGCAGGGATTGATGTAGAAATTGTTCCGGGTATTTTGCCCGTCACTAACTTCAAACAAGCTTCACGCTTTGCAGCGCAAAACCACGTCAAAATACCAAGTTGGATGGCAAAACAATTTGAAGGGTTAGATGACGATCCAGTGACTCGTCAATTAGTAGGGGCAAGTCAGGCCATTGATATGATCCGTATTTTATCGCGTGAAGGCGTAAAAGATTTCCATTTCTATACACTCAACCGTGCAGAAATGACTTACGCGTTATGCCACACCCTAGGCATTCGCCCTACTCCAGCTGCTTAACGTCAACATTCGATAAAATAAAACCGCTAGCTATAATGCCAGCGGTTTTATTTTTGGTTCTTACCCAACACCAATTAGGTGATCAAGTATCAATAAAAGACGATTATTCTACGTCTTCCATTTTACCAAGCAGGCTACGAATGCGTTCTTGCCATGCTTCATGTTCTTGTTTCACTTGTTGAGCTTGGCGTTCTAGTTCTTCAATGCGCGCATTCTTTTCTTCTGTTTGATTTAGAAGTTGTTGTTTTTCTTCTTTTAGCTCATCTAATTCCATTTGTTGCAGTGCGATAGTATCAACTGCGGTTTGGATTTTCGCTTCAAGTTGCTCTAGTACTTCAAAAGACATGTTCTTACCCTTTATTGAATCGGTTGGGGCGACTCAGGTGGTCACCTAATGCCCCCATTCTACTCAGCCAATCGCCGATAAACACTCACTATATTCGAGATTTTGCGCTATTCGGTTAAAAATAAGGCGTAAATTGACATTATGCTTACCTAACTGGCTTTTCGCCGAGTTTAAGTCGTTCATTTTTCATCCATTACCCTAATTTCCACCGCAGTTTTGATCAAGTGCAAAGCAACAGGAATGCAAACTGCAACCGTTCTCGTATTAATATGATAAAATTCGTTCTCGTTACCTAAGTAACTTAGCGGTTAAGGGTTCGATGCCATCTTCCCCTTTACACCACCACCGACGATCATTCATCGCCGTCTCCGTTAGGTTACTTAGGTATTAAAAAATCCCGTTTATTTGGTTTGGAGTAAAGATGAAACGCGAATTGGCAATGGCTTTTTCTCGAGTCACTGAAGGTGCCGCTTTAGCAGGGTACAAATGGCTTGGCCGTGGAGATAAAAACGCAGCAGATGGTGCCGCAGTTGAAGTAATGCGCACCTTGCTCAATAAAACTGAAATTGCGGGTGAAATCGTAATTGGCGAAGGTGAAATCGACGAAGCACCTATGTTATTTATTGGCGAACAAGTCGGCGTTGGTGGTGATGCAGTCGATATTGCTGTTGATCCAATCGAAGGCACCCGTATGACCGCGATGGGTCAATCGAATGCTCTTGCAGTGCTTGCAGCCGGCGAAAAAGGCAGCTTTCTAAAAGCGCCTGATATGTACATGGAAAAGTTAGTCGTCGGTCCTGAGGCCAAAGGCTGCATCGATCTTAATAAACCTCTAGCAGAAAACTTGAACAACGTTGCTCAAGCACTCGGTAAACCACTTTCTGAGCTGGTAGTAATTACTTTAGCTAAACCTCGCCATGATGGCGTTATTGCTGAAATGCAAAAAATGGGAATTCGCGTCTTTGCTGTGCCAGATGGTGACGTAGCCGCTTCCATTTTAACCTGCATGCCAGACAGTGAAGTTGACATGATGTACTGCATCGGTGGCGCTCCTGAAGGTGTCGTATCAGCTGCGGTTATTCGGGCACTGGATGGTGACATGCAAGGTCGCCTACTTCCTCGTCATGAAGTGAAAGGTGAAACCGAAGATAACCGCATCTGGGGTGCTAAAGAACTGAAACGCTGTGAAGAAATGGGCGTAAAAGCAAACACTGTACTTAAGTTAGAAGAGATGGTGCGTAGCGATAACGTTATTTTCTCTGCGACTGGCATCACTAAAGGCGATCTGCTCGAAGGCATCACACGTAAAGGTAATATTGCGACCACTGAAACTCTCATTATTCGTGGCCGTTGCCGTACTATTCGTCGCGTTAAATCGATTCATTACCTAGAACGCAAAGATCCTGACGTACGCGAAATTATTCTGTAGTCTCAGCGTATTTCGATACCAACAAAAAAGACCGCTATCTAAGCGGTCTTTTTTCGTCTCAACAGCGGCAAAGGTTAGAACAACTCTTCAGCCACTTTGTAGAGGTCTTTACGTACTGGGCGACGCATGTTTTCAATCGCATCAATGATATCGTGGTGTACCAGTTCTTCTTTCTGAATACCGACACAACGACCACCGTGACCTTCAAGCAGAAGGTGAACCGCATAGTTACCCATGCGTGATGCAAGAACACGGTCAAATGCTGATGGGCAACCACCACGTTGGATGTGACCTAGCACGGTTGCACGAGTTTCACGACCTGTCGCAGCTTCGATTTCTTTTGCTAATACATTAGCATCCATCATCAGCTCTGTTAGAGCGATAATAGCGTGCTTTTTACCTTTCTTGATGCCATCTTGCAGGTTAGAAATCAGTAGCTCTTTGTCTAAACCTGTTTCAGGAGAAATAATGTATTCACAACCACCAGCAACCGCTGACATTAGAGTCAGATCACCACAGTGACGACCCATGATTTCAACAATAGAAATACGTTGGTGTGAAGAAGATGTATCACGAAGACGGTCAATTGCTTCGATGACTGTATTTAAAGCAGTGAAGTAACCGATTGTATAATCAGTCCCTGCGATATCGTTATCGATAGTACCTGGTAAACCGATACATGGGTAACCCATCTCAGTTAGCTTCTTCGCCCCCATGTACGAACCGTCACCGCCGATAACCACAAGCGCATCAATACCATGCTTTTTCAGGTTTTCGATAGCTTTTGCACGAACTGCTTCTTCCTTGAACTCAGGGAAGCGAGCAGATCCTAAGAACGTACCGCCGCGGTTAATTACATCAGACACGCTTGAACGTTCTAGTTTTTCAATGCGGTCTTGATAAAGGCCTAAGTAGCCGTCGTAGACACCATATACTTCTAGATCTGCACCAAGTGCAGTACGAACTACGCCGCGAATAGCAGCGTTCATGCCAGGTGCGTCACCGCCGCTGGTCAATACCCCGATCTTTTTAATCATGCTCACCCTCTATATTTTGGGAACTCATTAATCAATTTTTAACGTCATATGATTATCGCTAACCACATAAACAAATCTTTTTATTGTAGATATTATGTTACCTGTCTTATGCAGGAATACTACCGTTATTTCATATTTTGGTAGCTTTCTCATCGGCTTGAAGTATGCCATTGTCTGAGTTTTTCAACGTTGACGCACATCAGAATAGTCGCAAATTATGCGTCTGACGCTGCCGATGAATCGTACCAATCTTGCATCTTTTGTTTCCGTTCTGGACCAAAAATCACCGAATAAGGATCTTGGTGAATTAACACATCCGAATTAGGAAACGCCTTACGTAACTTCGCTTCTACTGTATCAGAGACATGGTGAGCATCAATAAGTGGCATCTTATCTTCCAACTCAATATGCAGTTGAATAAAGCGAGTCGGGCCAGAAATACGTGTACGCAATTGGTGGATACCTAATACACCATCAACCGATTTAGCGATATCAACAATACGATGATTATCCTCTTCAGGTAGAGCGCGATCGAGTAAGGTTTGCGTTGCGTGTTGCGCCATTCTTACTGCGCTATACAAAATATAGACACCAATGCCTATCGCAAATACCGCATCGGCTTGCGCGAAACCAAACCAACTCAATCCTAATGCCACCATAATCGCAACATTCATATATAAATCTGTCTGGTAATGCAGTGAGTCAGCGGCAATCGCTTGACTGCCCGTTTTATTCACAACGTAGCGCTGAAACATGACCAAGCCCAACGTCATAACAATGGCAAATAAACTGACATAAACCCCTAGCTCAGGTGACTTTAAAGCCATAGGTCTGAAAAATCGGTCAATACCATTTAAAATCAGAAAGACCGCTGAACCAGAAATAAACATCGCTTGAGCCAATGCGGCTAATGATTCCGCCTTTCCATGACCAAATGTGTGCTCCTTATCGGCAGGCTGTAGGGAATACCTAACCACGATTAAATTAACGATAGAAGCAGCAATATCAATCATTGAATCGATTAAAGAAGCCAATAAACTCACAGACCCCGTCATCCACCAGATGGCAAGTTTAACAATCAACAGTAAGCTTGCTACACCAGTGGCCATCCAAGCTGCGGTTGTCACTAACCGAGCATATTCTTTTTTCATTCCAATCATCCCAGTAAAGTCGTAGTTAAAGTATACCTAAAGACATTGGTTTTGTTCGAATTCCCCTCATTATGGACTGATTTAGATTCCAAAATGCAGAGATAAAAAAAGCAGCCCTTTCGGCTGCTTTGCGAGTGTGATAATGAATTAAGGCTGCTCAGGCATTGGCATCTTGTCACCACGAGGACCATGGTCCCCTTTCATTCCAGGACGATGATGCCCTTTCATGCATTGTGACATTTGATATTTTTTCAATAACTCAAATTGTGCCTTTTGCTCTTTAGTTAATACCGACAACATATCATGGCGCTGTTTTAACATACCGACATGACGTTGAACCTGTAGGTTAACCATCTCTTGAGCCAATTTTGTTGCTTTCGCCTGATCGAAATCTTTTGCTAACACGATAGCTTGTTCTTGCTCGTGAATCGATTTCATTTCTGCATGCATCGCCTTTTCTTGCTTGCGATGCTGCTCTCTTAATTCTTTTTTCTGATTATCAGTTAGATTCAGTTGGCGAAGAATACTTTGTTCTGCGCCCGGACCACAGTTATCGTCTGGGCCACGGTTTTGCATAGGTCCATTAGGGCCTCCTGCAGCATAGGCACCACTGGCGGCTAGCGTTAGTGGTAACATAACAGCAGTTAGGAACAGTTTCTTAGCTTTACTCATCGATTTATCCTTCTACTTTGGATCTGGATAGCTGAATCTCAGCCTTCGAAATAAGCATAAGATCTGCTCGGTCAAACGACGTATAGCATGAGTAAAACATCGTAAATAGTGATATTCTTGATAATCAATTCTCCAAAAGCCGCTGTAATATAGCCTGAACAAATATCTAGTTGAGTGAGAAATCTATGCCACACATTTTAGTTATTGATGACGACGTTGAATTAACTGGGTTACTGAAAGAAGTGTTAACTTATGAAGGATTTGACGTCTCAGAAGCCAATGATGGTGAAGCAGGATTAAGTGCAGTATCTGATCACATTGATCTGATCTTACTTGATGTCATGATGCCTAAATTAAATGGTATGGAAACCCTGAAAAAACTAAGGGAGCGCTGGTCAACCCCAGTATTGATGCTGACGGCAAAAGGTGAAGAAATCGATCGTGTTGTCGGTTTAGAGTTAGGTGCCGACGACTACCTACCCAAACCATTTAGCGATCGTGAGTTGTTGGCTCGCATTCGTGCTATTTTGCGTCGAACTCAACCGCAACATCAAGCAAAGTCGCCAGACATGATTGAGTGCCAAGACATTCAGATATATCCAGGAAAACAAGAAGCATACTGTCAAGGTGAGCTCTTAGATCTCACGACAACTGAGTTTTCACTCCTCAGTCATTTTGCCCAAAACCCGGGGCTTCCATTGACTAAAGAATCATTAAGTTTAGATGTGCTAGGCAAACACCTTGCTGCATTTGACCGGGCAATTGATATGCATGTCTCTAACCTACGTAAGAAATTGCCTGAACGTCCCGATGGAAAATCACGCATTAAAACACTACGCGGACGCGGTTATCTGATGGTATTGGAGGATTAATGTTCCTGCCAAAATTGAATAGCCTATATGGTCGTATCTTCGCTATTTTTTGGCTGACATTGGTTATTGTGGTAGTTGGTGTACTAGCGGTTCCGAACATGGATCCACGTAAGAGCCGCAATATTCCACCAGAAATGCATCAACATATGACAGATAGCCGCGATATGTTGATGGGACGTTTTGTGAATGAAAACGACCTAAACCATATACTCAGTCGCCTCAAGCGTATCGATGCGCGCCGCACCCCTGGTGATAAGCATCGACCCGATTTTTATATCACAACGCTTGAAGGCAAAATTATCTCTCAGGATATTCGTCCTAAAGCAAAATATCGCGCATTAAAAAACTTTACTTCCAGTATCGATTTTGACGCTAAGCCGACCCAACGTGCATATGGCCATTATCAAATTGCGGGTCCTGTTCCTATTGTATTAGCCAAACAGCGTTTATTACTTTATTTCGGCTTCGATTGGCAAGGGCCACCTCCATTTTTAATGCGCCTATTGGATCACCCTATCCAACTGCTGCTATTCATTATTTTACTTAGTACGCCATGCTTACTTTGGCTCGCATGGGCCTTGAGTAAGCCTGCGCAACGTTTTGCTCAAGCAGCAAACCGAGTCGCTCAAGGTAACTTTATCGTCGACCCTTCACTAGAAAAAGGCACTTCAGAGTTTCGCTCGGCTGGACAAAGCTTTAATCAGATGGTGGAAGCCGTCAATTCAATGATTTCAGGACAACAACGGCTTTTGTCTGATATTTCTCATGAGTTACGTTCACCTTTAACTCGTTTGCGTATGGCAACCAGTTTAGCAGTGCGCAAACAAGGACAAAGTGCTGAACTGGAGCGAATTGATACCGAAACTCAACGCCTTGAGCAGATGATTGGGGAACTGCTGGAACTATCGCGCATGCAAACCGACAGCCATATGAGCCGAGAAATACAGCCATTGAGCAGTTTGTGGGAAGAAATTTTAAGTGATGCACAGTTTGAAGCAGAGCAACTCAACAAATCACTGCAATTTAATGATATTCCAAATGTCTCTATTTCTGGCAGTCCAAACCTGTTGATGAGCGCATTGGAAAATATCGTTCGTAACGCGATCAAATACGGTAATAACGTCATTAAAGTAACGTTTAAAACACAAGATGGTCAACTCACGGTAACCGTTGAAGATAATGGAGCCGGAGTCCCAGATAGCGAGCTCAGCCAAATCTTTCGTCCTTTCTATCGAGTATCGACTGCACGCGATAGAGACAGTGGAGGTACAGGGCTAGGATTAGCGATCACTGAAAGTGCCATCCGGCAACATAGTGGAACGATCTCAGCATCACGTAGCAAACTCGGTGGATTATTAGTGACCTTTACTCTACCTGTTATGTAACTTCATACCGCCAACACCAAGCCCTTGATACTCATGAGTACTCGAGGGCTTTTTTCTGTATTGCGCAAAAAGTATAAAAACCACACAAAGATCAAGTTGATAATGAGAATGATTAGCAATACGATGTAATAATTCAAAAGGAGGATACATCATGTCTCATACATTCCCAGAATTACCTTATGCTTACGATGCATTAGAACCTTACATCGATGCTAAGACCATGGAAGTCCACTACAGTAAGCACCACCGCACTTACTACGATAAATTCATCTCCGCGGTTAAAGACACGGAATATGAGAATACTTCCATCGAAGATATTTTCGGTAAGATTTCCGAACTCTCCCCTGCTGTACGTAATAATGGCGGTGGGTATTACAACCACATACTGTACTGGAACAGCATGAGCCCAAATGGCGGTGGTGAGCCAACAGGTGACTTAGCAACTGCTATTGAAAAGACATTTGGTAGCTTCGAGAAATTCAAAGATGAATTTGCTCAAGCTGCTATTGCCACATTTGGGTCTGGCTTTGCTTGGCTCATCGTAAAAGACGGTGAATTGGCCATTACTTCCACCAGTAACCAAGACAATCCACTGATGGATTTAGCTGCCGTAAAAGGTGAACCAATCCTAGCACTGGATGTATGGGAACACGCTTATTATATCAGTTACCAAAACCGCCGCCCTGAATACATTGAAGCTTGGTGGAACGTGGTGAACTGGGACGCTGTTGCTGCAAACTATCAAGCTGCACTTAGCGCTTAATCGCCAATAAAAAATGACTACGCATTGCACGCATGCATGCTAGACTCCGGCCACAGTCGCTCACCTGTGGCCTTTTTTATCTTTGCCTTTCCGTGGCATCCCAATGATTTAGAGGTATACTTTCCCACCTGTTTTTTAAAGGAAGTCCATCATGTTTGAAATTGCTCTCTATGAACCAGAGATTGCCCCGAATACTGGTAATATCATCCGTTTATGCGCTAACTGCGGCGCTACGTTGCATCTGATTGAACCACTGGGATTCGATCTGGAAGAGAAAAAGGTTCGTCGAGCGGGTTTGGATTATCATGATTTAACGCGCGTTACTCGTCATAAAAACTACCAAGCTTTTTTGGACTTTCTGGCTAAAGAACGTGACGACTACCGTTTATTTGCCTGTACAACAAAAACCACAGGACACCACACAACACCGGCGTATCAACCTGGTGACATTTTGATGTTTGGTCCAGAAACACGTGGCTTACCAAAAGACGTGATTGACAGCTTACCAATGGAACAGCGCGTTCGTATTCCAATGATGCCTGATGCACGCAGTTTAAATTTATCTAACTCAGTCGCCATTATTGCTTATGAAGCATGGCGTCAGATGGGGTTCGAAGGCGGGCTCTAATCAAACATTCTGAGCGAGTTCCTCACAACGCAACTCGCTCCTTCATTGTATTATTTCAATCGATGCTGTTCATCATCATCGTCTTTACGCTCAAATTCACCATCAAAAGTATGCCCATCTTGTTGGGAACGACCGAATGGATCATGGTAACCCGATTGAAAAGAGCCACCTCCCATATTGGTTAAGACCATTTTCCCCATCAAGTATTTTGCAGCAATACGACGAGGATGCGGCAAGAGCAAAACCATTCCGGTGATATCCGTTAGAAATCCAGGCGTTAGTAGTAATATCCCCGCAACAGCAAGGATAATGCCTTCAAAAATTTGCTGTGCTGGCAATTCCCCTTGTTGCAGACGTTGCTGCACTGTCATTAAGGTCTGAATTCCCTGACTGCGAACCAATGACGCCCCGACTACAGCAGTCACGAGCACTAAAGCAATGGTCGGCCACAGGCCAATCAGACCTCCGACTTGGATAAACAAGCTAATTTCAATCACTGGAACAGCAATAAACAACAGTAAAATAATCGGGAACACAAAGCCTCCTTGGGTTGGCTGACCACAATAGCTTGTCATAACTTTTGTTACAAGGAGTCCCTAGAACACAAAAATGTGATCAAACATGACATTGAATTTTCGTCGGCAACCTAAAATTAAGTCGATATATGGAAAAAGCACGCTGGCTGGTCTAACTTTCAAAGAGTCATCTTCTTAATCAACAAATACCATAATGAAACGATTTAAGAGAACTCTTCACAAAGCAGCGTTACTTTGGCTAGTCGCATCTCTGATTCCTATTGCATACTATTTTTATCAGACATCGACTGCTCACGAATTTTTGCGCCAACAAGTTGAGAAACAAGGATTTCAATTTCTCTCCTACGTCAGCACGCGTACGAACCGAACATCAACACAAATTCAGCAAACCTTTGATGAACTGAGTCGGTCTGCACTATTGTACGACTATGCTGAGCACCCCAGTGAAAAACTGAAACACTACCTAACTAGCCAGTGGTATCTCACTTCATTTAATTCCAAACTTTTTTATCAACTGCGCTATTTAGATAAATCCGGCAATGAAAATATTCGTATCGATTATACGCCAGATAAAGAGTTTCCCTATGTGGTCCCAACGGCCATGCTTCAAAGTAAAGGCCATCGCGACTACTTTCACTATGCACAACAGCTAAAACCAGGAGAAGAAGGAGCATTCGGGATTGATTTAGAGTATGAACATCAAAAGCCAGTGATTCCTTACAAACCTGGACTGCGTTTGATCTTCCCAATCGATGCACCCAAGCAGCGTTTAGGTTATTTTATTGCTAACCTCGATGTACTTGCGCTAATCCACAACGTCACAGAAAATTCGCAAAATCTCAGTATCGATTTTGTCGATAAGAGCGGGTTCTACATTATCAGTAGTGACAACCATAAGTTATTTGGCGATCTGATATTAGAGCGAGCATCGTTTAATTTACCCGCTGAACAACCTGATGTTTGGCAAGCCATCAGTGATCGACCCAATCGGCAGGGTTCGATTTATACTGACAATGGCCTTTATGTATTCCAACCTTTTGCGAATGCGTTGTTTGCCAATTCTGGCCCTATGAGCATCATCACGCATTATTCACCACAACAACTCGCGCAAGTTTACGCAGCACGAGATAGAGTGATTCAGTCAGATTCCGTACTTATTTGGTTTGCTTGTGGCTTATTCTCAGTGCTTTGGGCTCAATTGTGGGAAACCTATCGTCAGAACAAAATGGACCGAACCTACGCTGAGTTCGTCATGGAAAATGGTATGGCGATCGCTCTCACTGATAACCGGCACAAAATTTTGCGCACGAACAATCAATTTAGTGATTTGGTTGGAATCAGCTCGTCACGCTTATCAGGACAGAATTTACTTTATTTTCAACCAACCAAAGAAACTCAAGCAGAGATGCTTAATGCACTTGAAGGACTTGGCGAGTGGCAAGGAGAGTTTGTCTTAAAATCGCCTAACGGTGAAATGGTCGTGTGCCAAACATCGGTAAAAGCATTGAAAAGCAAACGTAATCATGTCGACTTCTATGTTTACTCTTTTGCTGATATCTCTGCTCATCACCAAGCCATTATGGATTTGAAAGAAAAAAGCGAGCTCGACCCGACCACATCGCTATGGAACAAAAAGAAATTTGATCAAAATCTGGAATACTACTCTCGACTTAAACAGCGCTACCCCGAGCAGACGGATAGCTGCTTAGCCATTATTGATATCGATTCATTTAAATCTATTAACGATCATCAAGGGCATGCGGTAGGAGATGAAGTCATTATGTTTGTTGCTGTTCAACTCAAATCGTTACTTCGCGATACTGACTTTATCGCAAGAATTGGAGGTGATGAGTTTGCCGTTATTGTGCAACATAGCGATCTAAAGCATGCCGCAAATTTAATGAATCGTATTCGGATTTCGATCGCTAGTTGGCCAAAACATAATGTCAGTATCAGCGCAGGCATTGCTTTAGTGTCTGAAGATCCGCAACAAACCTTTAGTTATGCCGACCAAGCGCTGTACCGTTCAAAACGCAAAGGGAAAAATTGTGTTTCTATTCATGGTATTGAGAGGCTAAGCTTGGTTGAAAGTGACAGTGAAACCCAAGTGAATAACCCTTAATTTAAGATTAATTCTAGTATTTTCCAAATATGGGAAAACGCCGTTTATTCGGCGTTTTTGCACTTATTTGGGGCCCTAAAAAGTCACATTGCACCAGTATTATTTCACCCCCAGAAATACTCTGTGAATCCTGATTCTTATAGTGTTTTCTATGCCATTGAGTCACATTCTATGAATGTGATCCATATATACATTTTTCGTTACTAAAAAATACTTTACCCACTTATTTTACGCCAAAAGTTCAAGTATGATTCTCTCTGAAAAAACCAGTCAGGCCATATTTTATATTACTAAATCTCGCTTTAATGGATTTCTGACTATCAGTACGGATTTTATCAGCATCTTTCTTAAGGACTCTTTATGGCAACTCAAAACAGTGCCCCTGAAGCCGTAACACCGACCGTACGTCTAGAAGAAGACTTGCTCGGTCAACGTGAAGTACCCACTAACGCCTATTATGGTATCCATACCTTACGCGCTATTGAAAACTTCAATATCTCTAACGTCACCATATCCGACGTACCAGAGTTCGTCCGTGGCATGGTCATGACGAAAAAAGCAGCGGCACTAGCGAACAAAGAGCTAGGTGTATTGCCAAAGCAAGTTGCTGATTACATCATCAAAGCATGTGACGTGATTTTAGAAACTGGCAAATGTATGGACCAATTTCCATCAGATGTTTTCCAAGGTGGTGCTGGTACATCGGTTAACATGAACACCAATGAGGTGATTGCTAACCTTGCTTTAGAACTCATGGGTAAAGAAAAAGGTCAATACGAGTTCATTAACCCAAATGATCACGTTAACCGTAGCCAATCTACTAACTGTGCTTACCCAACAGGTTTCCGTATTGCTGTTTACAACAGCATTCAAACTCTTATTGATTCGATTGAATACTTAAAAGCAGCTTTTGAACTCAAAAGCCAAGAGTTCTCTAGCATTCTAAAAATGGGTCGTACCCAGCTTCAAGATGCAGTGCCAATGACCGTTGGTCAAGAGTTCCACGCTTGGGCTATCACTCTAAACGAAGAAATCCGCGCACTTCAGTACACGTCAAAACTGCTTCTCGAAGTAAACTTAGGCGCGACAGCAATCGGCACAGGTTTGAACACGGCAGATGGTTACCAGCAACTTGCGGTTAAACACCTTGCCGAAGTAACTGGACTTGAAGTTGTGCCTGCTGAAGACTTGATTGAAGCAACATCAGACTGTGGTGCTTACGTGATGTCTCACGGCGCACTTAAACGTCTTGCCGTTAAACTCTCTAAAATCTGTAACGATTTACGTCTACTCTCTTCTGGCCCTCGTGCTGGTCTTAACGAACTGAACTTGCCAGAACTACAAGCAGGTTCTTCTATCATGCCTGCGAAAGTAAACCCAGTTGTACCTGAAGTGGTAAACCAAGTCTGCTTCAAAGTATTAGGTAACGACAACACAGTATCTTTTGCCGCAGAAGGTGGCCAGCTACAGCTCAACGTTATGGAGCCGGTAATCGCGCAAAGCATGTTTGAATCTATCTCACTGCTTTCTAATGCGTGTGTAAACCTACGTGATAAATGTGTTGACGGTATTACAGTTAACAAAGAGATCTGTGAAGGTTATGTACATAACTCCATTGGTATCGTCACGTACCTCAACCCATACATCGGACATCACGAAGGTGATATCGTGGGTAAAATCTGTGCTGAAACAGGTAAGAGTGTCCGTGAAGTAGTGCTCGAACGTGGTTTGCTTACCACTGAGCAACTGGATGATATTTTCGCCACAGAAAACTTAATGCGTCCTCAGTATAAAGGGCAACGTTACGTCTAACGTTATCCAATAATGAGTAAAGGCTTCCAACTGGAAGCCTTTTTATCATCTATTCCCCAACTTGATGGGAACATCAGACTGCCATGCAGGTCATAATTTGCGATGCCGCATTAGCGTGACCATATCCAAACTCTCCGAGATGCGCTACGATTCAACCCATTAGCAATGGCTACAACGTCGGGAATACCATCATTTATGCTCCGTGTTTTTGCATTCTTATTGATTTTCACTCTTTATGTGCCTAGCACATTAGCGGCTTTCGGCGATAGCAGTGAATTCAAATTACCTAATCAACAACAGCAATTTGTTACTGTTGATCAAGCCTTTGCGTTTAGTTCTTATCAGCAAGGAACCCAGCTCTATTTAGATTGGCAAATCAAACCCGATTATTATCTTTACCAAGAAAGGATTCACATCTCCGCGCAAGGTGTCACTCTAGGCGATTACACACTCCCCCACGCGACTCCGCATAATGATGAGTTTTTTGGTCAAGTTCATATTTACACCCAGCCGTTATCTATCATCCTACCGTTAAAGGATTTTACCGCTGGCAGTCAAGTTACCGTCAGTTACCAAGGGTGTGCTAAAGCTGGGTTTTGTTATCCGCCAGAAACAAGAACCATTGATATCGAATCATTTAGTGCCACTAACAATACGCAATCAACGACCAAGACAGAAACAGGTGTTACTCAACGGAATAAGATCAATGGAGCACCAGAATCGGGAACATCGACGTCTTTGGCGCAAAATCTTGCTGAACATTGGTGGACACCACTCCTATTTTTATTGCTCGGTATCGGTTTAGCGTTTACGCCTTGTGTGCTGCCTATGTATCCAATTTTAACCAGTATCGTGTTAGGCAGTGGCAAGCTATCTCTACGCCGAGCATTAATGCTAAGTGTTATTTATGTGCAGGGTATGGCGATCACTTATACCTTATTAGGCCTCGTGGTCGCGTCAGCAGGAATACAGTTTCAAGCGGCGCTGCAGCAGCCCGCGGTGTTGATTGCCTTGAGTGTCTTATTTATCTTACTCGCCGCATCCATGTTTGGCCTATATACCTTGCAATTACCAAGTAGCGCGCAAACTTGGTTAAACAAATTAAGTAATAGCCAAAAAGGGGGCAATAGCCTTGGCGTGCTGATCATGGGGGCGATTTCTGGCTTGGTTTGCTCTCCTTGTACCACAGCTCCACTTTCCGGAGCCTTGCTCTACGTCGCACAAAGTGGTGATCTCACCACTGGTGCAGTAACCTTGTACGCTCTCTCAATCGGCATGGGAATTCCATTAATTCTTGCCGCGATGTTTGGTCAGCGTCTGTTGCCTAAAACAGGTAACTGGATGAACCATGTTAAGACTCTGTTCGGTTTTATTTTACTTGCCGCTCCTATTTTTCTCTTAGAGCGTATTTTGCCCGATATTTGGATAACTGTGTTGTGGTCAGCGCTAGGTTTAGTTGGATTTGGTTGGCTCTATCATGTGAAACACCAAGCGCAGTCCTCAAGCTGGCGCACCAGTTTAATCGGGATTATCGCTATTATTGGGTTAGTGGTTTCAATCCAACCCCTTTGGGGAGTATGGCAACAATCAACGAATGCCATACCAACCAAAACTCCAGTAGGCGAGATAACCTCTCACTTAGAGTTTACGCGTATCCATAATGTGGCAGAGTTAACCGATGCACTTGCACAAGCAAAAGCGCAAGGTAAACCCGTCATGTTCGATTTTTACGCGGACTGGTGTGTCGCTTGCAAAGAGTTTGAAAAATATACGTTTAGTGATCCACAAGTACGTCAACATCTAAGCCAATTTATGTTGCTTCAAGCTGACGTTACCAAAAATCAGCCCCAAGACATTAAATTACTTAAGCATCTTAAGGTACTTGGTTTACCGACTATCGACTTTTGGGATACAGAGGGGAATCATCGTACTCAAGCTCGAGTGAGCGGTTTTCTCAGTGCCGATGATTTTCTTCATCACTTAAATAACAATCAGCTTTAATTCTCACTGAAACACCATCTTGAGGTTACTTGGGTATATAAGGTGTTTTTTAACAAAAAATCACCTTATCTCAATGAGATCTCCCCCAGCATATTCAACAACGAACATCAGCAAAACCGGATATAGTTCAGACTTTTAACGGCTAAATATTGTTCAAGTTACAAAATGTGAACATACTTCTTTTAACCTAATTGTTAAAAGTGTTTAACGTTATGGATGAAACTTACACCATTATTATTGCTGACGACCATCCTCTGTTTCGTAATGCCCTATTTCAATCTGTGCATATGGCAGTAAGCGGCGCTAACCTTTTAGAAGCAGATTCACATGATGCCCTCACACAATTACTAGAGAAAGAGCCTGATGTAGATCTGTTACTCCTCGATCTAAAAATGCCTGGAGCTAATGGTATGTCAGGCCTAGTACAACTGCGTAACGACTACCCTGATTTACCAATAGTCGTCATTTCTGCTAGTGAAGAATCCTCTGTTGTCACACAGGTAAAACACCATGGCGCATTTGGCTTTATTCCTAAATCAAGTGATATGCGAAGCTTAATTGCAGCATTGAATCAAGTTTTAGCGGGGGATCCTTACTTCCCTGAAGGACTAGTTAATGAAAACTCACCAACGAATGATCTTGCTGAACGTATTGCAGCGTTAACACCTCAACAATATAAGGTATTGGGGATGTTGTCAGATGGACTACTGAACAAACAGATAGCCTATGAGCTTCATGTATCTGAAGCGACCATTAAAGCTCATATGACGGCTATCTTTCGTAAGTTAGGCGTGAAAAACCGCACTCAGGCGGTCATTTTGCTACAGGATCTACATCTTTAGATGGGGTGGTTAGCCACTAGCTAACCACTGTACTTTCACTCTCTTCTTCTCGTTCTTCTTGATTGTCTTCCTCATCGGGAAGACGCAGGCCAATACGCGTTACTTTCCAATCCAGCACGTCAGCTACAATCCACTGTAAGCCCTGCCATTCGAAATGGTCACCAAGAACTGGCGTCGCACCTAAATGCTGCATAACCAGATCATGCAACGTCATATCCACATTAAATTCGCCCAGATCTAAGCCATAAATCAAAGCAACATCCGTCAATTTCGCGTTGATATCTAGGAAGAAGTCACCAAAGAAACGGGCTAATGACGATTTTTCAGGAGCTTCACTAAATAACTGACTCAGCGCTTCTAGATCTTTTTCTTGCGCCAAAACACACAAGGTATCACCTTCTTGTAACGTGGTACTACCCGATGGGTGCATCAAGTTTTGATCGCGAAACACGGCTGCAATACGTGTTCCTTCCGGCATAAATAGGTTACGAATCGGAGCGCCAATACACCATTTATCCGCTTTCAAGCGATAGATAAACAACTCCCATTCACTGGTGGGATAAATTTCCACCCCGGCGCGCGAAATAGGCTCAGGTTTAGGCGGTAATTCAACTTTTGCGATACTCATCGCTTTGGTCAACGAACCACCTTGCACAATCAACGAAACCATAACAACGAAGAAAGCTAAGTTGAAGTAAAGTTGCGAGTTAGGTAATCCAGCCATCATTGGGAATACCGCCAAAATAATCGGTACAGCCCCGCGTAAACCAACCCAAGAAATAAACCATTTTTCACGAGCGCTAAAGCTACGAAAAGGAATTAAACTCACCCAAACGGAAAGCGGTCTTGCTAATAAAATCATACCAATGGCAAGAGCTAAACCAGGTACGGCGATTTCCAATAGATGGCTTGGGACCACCAATAGGCCGAGAACTAAGAACATGCCTATTTGGCTAAGCCATGTCATACCATCGAGTATGTTTAGGATCGAGTGACGACTACGAGTTGGTTGATTACCAATAAATACTCCAACCAAATAGATAGATAAGATCCCGCTCCCACCCAAATAGTTTGATAGCGCAAAAATAACCAAACCACCACTCAATGTCAGAATAGAATATAAGCCCTCAGGTAACGTGCTGCGGTTAATAATCATCCATAGCGCCCAGCCACCAGCGAGACCTAATACGGCACCAACACCAAATTGCTTGATAAAACTGATCGCAAAGAAGCTAATCCCCATATCCGCTTGAGCCTGACCAAGCACCGCTATCAGCGTTACCGTTAAAAAGACCGCCATCGGATCATTGGTACCAGATTCAATCTCTAATGTTGCACCGACACGTTCATTCAAGCTTCGCCCTTTTAGTAGCGAGAAAACAGATGCGGCATCCGTAGACCCTACGATTGCCCCAACTAAAAAACCTTGTAATAACGATAAATGAAACAACCATGCCGCGAGCAATCCAGTGATCACTGTTGTTAATGCTACACCGATAGTCGCTAGCGCAACCGAAGGCCAAAATGCGACCCGAAAACTTGCGACCCGCGTACGCATCCCACCATCAAGCAAAATCACCGCAAGTGCTAGGTTACTCACTAGATAGGCTGTCGAGTAATTGTCGAATTGAATTCCGCCCGGACCATCTTCGCCAGCCAGCATGCCAACAAACAAAAACACCAATAAAATTGGGATACCTAATTTTGATGAGACAGGGCTTAACAGCACACTCATCGCAATCAACGCCGCCCCGATAAGAAAAAAGCTATTAATCGTAATAGCGTCCAACGTAATCTCCTTTTGAAATTATATTTTTATCCACTGGTTGGTACATAACGAGCCACACCCAGCTGTTACTTGGGTATATGCAACAATATCATGTAAACTTAGTGTATCTTAATTTGTGTCATTAGCCGCGAATTAAGCCCAGTATTTTCTCATTGAGCGACAATAACTTGTTATACCTTTGGCTATATTAATTAAATATCGATTTAAATCATTACCTTAAATTGAACATAATCGTCATAGTCAATAATTTTATTAGTCTAATTCTATGAATTTACATAGATTTAGGATTAAAACGGCCCTCTTAAACAAGATCAAACTCTCACTTTTCGTTCTCTTGTCCCTCTAACCATTTCGTCGCCCACCTCCCCCAAGACTAAAGTTGCAAGGAGAGCCCCTGTCTCTACTGCTAATCTCATACCTGTAACATTGTATTAACATTAGTTATTAAACAAAACAATGCTTTCAGACATTGCAGAAGGAGATGGCCATGGCATTTGAATCTAACGAACATGCACAAGCCTACTGGAAAGAAAACCTCGCCTTAATGGGCGGTCTACTATTTGTATGGTTTGCCGTGTCCTACGGGGCGGGTATTTTGTTTGTTGATACCCTTAACACCATTCAATTTGGTGGCTTCAAATTGGGCTTTTGGTTCGCACAACAAGGTTCGATCTACACTTTCGTGGCTTTGATCTTTGTTTATGTCGCGCGCATGAATGCACTCGATAAGAAGTACAACGTACACGAAGACTAAAGGGAGTTTGTTATGGATATTCAAACTTGGACATTTATTTTGGTCGGACTGACGTTCGCACTGTATATCGGCATCGCCATTTGGGCTCGCGCAGGATCAACCAGCGAATTCTATGTCGCTGGCGGTGGTGTTCACCCTGTAGCAAACGGGATGGCAACCGCGGCCGATTGGATGTCAGCGGCCTCATTTATATCAATGGCGGGGATCATCTCGTTTATTGGCTACGATGGTGGCGTGTATCTTATGGGATGGACAGGAGGCTACGTTCTGTTAGCTCTGTGCCTAGCCCCTTACTTGCGTAAATTTGGTAAATTCACCGTACCCGATTTTATCGGTGATCGTTATTACTCTAAAACAGCGCGCATGGTCGCCGTATTCTGTGCCATTTTTGTCTCTTTCACTTATGTTGCCGGCCAAATGCGTGGGGTGGGAGTGGTATTTGCTCGTTTTCTCGAAGTAGATATCAACATGGGCATCATTATTGGGATGGCAATCGTGTTCTTCTACGCCGTAATGGGCGGAATGAAAGGCATTACTTACACTCAAGTTGCTCAATACTGCGTACTTATTTTTGCATTTATGGTGCCAGCCATATTTACCTCACTAATGATGACGGGTAATCCTATCCCCCAAATCGGCTTTGGTTCTACAACGGTAGGAAGCGACACCTATTTACTTGATAAGCTCGATGGCTTAACTCAAGAACTTGGATTTACCGCCTATACCGATGGCTCAAAGAGTATGGTGGATGTCTTCTTTATTTGTGCAGCTTTGATGGTAGGAACGGCTGGTTTACCACACGTTATTATTCGCTTTTTCACCGTACCGAAAGTCTCTGATGCACGTATTTCAGCAGGTTGGGCATTGGTGTTTATTGCTATTTTGTACACCACTGCACCAGCGGTTGCCTCCTTTGCACGTGTGAATATGATTGAGACTATCAACGGTAAAGATATGCGCGGCGTTGTGGCTGCTGAAGCGCCAAGTTGGTACAAAAACTGGGAAAGCACTGGGCTGGTGAAATGGGAAGATAAAAACGGCGATGGTCGTATGTTCTACGCTGGCGACGCCCGTAATGAAATGACCATTAACCGCGATATTATCGTACTCGCATCACCAGAGCTGGCAAAACTTCCTAACTGGGTCGTTGCACTTTTAGCGGCAGGTGGTCTGGCAGCGGCATTATCAACTGCTGCAGGGCTATTGCTCGTTATCTCCACCTCAATATCTCATGACTTACTCAAAAAAGGCTTCAGGCCGAACATGACGGATAAGCAAGAGCTCCTTGCCGCAAGGCTTGCTGCCGTCTTAGCGATTGTTGGTGCAGGCTATCTCGGTATCAATCCACCCGGTTTTGTGGCGCAGGTGGTCGCCTTTGCCTTTGGATTAGCGGCCTCTTCGTTCTTCCCTGCCATTATTTTGGGCATCTTCTATAAGAAGATGAACAAGGAAGGTGCGATTTGTGGCATGCTTTCAGGTATCGCGTTTACCGCGGCTTATATCATCTACTTTAAATTCATCAATCCTGCGGCTAACACCCCTGATAATTGGTGGTTTGGTATCAGCCCTGAAGGTATTGGTACATTAGGTATGTGTGTGAACTTTATGGTGTCCATCGTCGTCAATAAATTCACCGCAGAAGTACCTGAGGATGTACAAGAGATGGTTGAGTCTATTCGTTATCCAAAAGGTGCGGGAGCAGCTCAAGACCATTAATCGGTTGTGAAAGCCATACGCATATAAAAGCCCAACCACTTTATCAACTGGTTGGGCTTTTTCTCGCCAATTCTATCAAGACAGTGTTAAGCCACTATCGGGCCTTCATATAATTTGCTTTAAATGCTGGATTTAGCGTAGTGAGTTTTTTCACCAGATAATTTAATAACACCCCATACAACGGCACAAAAAGGCCTAAGCTAATAATCAGTTTAAAACTGTAATCAACCGTCGCAATTTCTGTCCAATGCTGCGCCATAAAAGGATCGGGACTTTGATAAAAAGCGATACCGAAAAAGGCGATGGTATCGAGCGCATTACCAAACAAAGTGGAAGCGGTTGGAGCTATCCACCACTGTTTCATCTGACGTAAGCGGTTAAATACCGACACATCCATAATCTGCCCTAACAAATAAGCCATAAAACTGGCAGTCGCAATACGTGCGACAAAGAGATTTAAGTGACTTAATGTTTCCAATCCTTGATAGCTACCCTTAAAAAACAACACTGAAAGCAGATACGAAAATGCTAAGGCTGGAATCATGACTAAGAAAATGATTTTTCTTGCCATTGACGCACCAAAGATCCGCACAGTTAAATCCGTTGCTAAGAAGATAAACGGAAACGTAAATGCACCCCAAGTGGTATGAAAAGAAAAAATAGTAAAAGGGATTTGAACCAAATAGTTACTCGATGCGATGATCAGCAGGTGAAACACAACGAGGAAAGAAAGGGCTTTGCGCTGCTGCGCAGGGGTAAACGAACTCATAGATTACCTTTTTAGTTTGATTTGGGGGCGAGGGAACCCAAACGGAAAAATTTCCTAACAATAGTCGTAATTTGTAATCCACCGAAATATGAATTACAAAAAGGGTCATCATTATGATGAATGAAGGCAGATTATACGCGCCTTAAACCTAGCAGCAAGACACAAAAAATCATTATCTTGTGCGCAAACGATAGTCATGATCGACGCTTTCCTTTTTGATCAAAAGAATCATAGTGTTGACGAACAGGTAAGCTTTTTCTTGAGAAGATCCCTAGGATCATGGTAATCTTCGCCTCCATTTTTCTGACTTCAACTTCATAATCTACTGTGAAGACTTTAGGTCAGTGCTATCTTTAGGGTACAGAAAAAGCGATTTTTTTGTACGCGATCCCAACCAAACGTGGAACCGAACAGATGGGCAAAGGTACTCTTTATATCGTTTCAGCACCGAGTGGCGCTGGTAAATCCAGCTTAATTTCAGCATTGCTTGAACGTAACCCAACATACGCAATGAAAGTTTCTGTCTCGCATACAACGCGAGGAATGAGACCGGGAGAGCAAGATGGTAGTCATTACCATTTTGTACAAAAAGAGCACTTTGAAGAGCTGATCGAAAAAGGCGAGTTTTTGGAGTATGCCGAAGTGTTCGGTAACTACTACGGCACGTCTCGCGTTTGGATTGAGCAGACCTTAGAAAAAGGGATAGATGTCTTTCTTGATATTGATTGGCAAGGCGCGCGTCAAATTCGCAAACAAATGCCTCAAGCTCAAAGCATCTTTATCCTGCCACCTTCTCGCGAAGAATTGGAACGCCGTTTAACGGCACGTGGTCAAGATAGCGAAGCGGTGATTGCCAAACGCATGAACGAGGCTCAAGCTGAAATCTCTCATTATGATGAGTACGATTACGTCATCATCAATGATGATTTTGATGTTGCGATCATGGATTTTAAAGCAATCATTCGCGCAGAAAGATTGAAGCAAGATAAGCAAACTGCTAAATATAGCAGTATGCTCTCTGCACTTTTGGCGGACAAAGCGTAAGCTGGGTTCACCTTAAACAATTTTATCCACAGTCTGTTGCTAGTATATCGACGCATTAGACTGTATACTTTCTCGTCATTCAACATTTTAGTTAACTATTTGGAGTTCTCATGGCACGCGTAACTGTTCAAGACGCTGTTGAAAAAGTTGGCAACCGTTTCGACTTAGTTCTGATTGCGGCTCGCCGCGCTCGTCAAATGCAAACTGGCGGTAAAGATGCACTAGTGCCGGAAGAGAACGATAAGCCAACGGTTATCGCTCTACGCGAAATCGAAGAAGGTCTTATCACTAAAGAAGTGCTAGATGCACGCGAACGCCAAGAGCAGCAAGAGCAAGAAGCAGCAGAATTGGCAGCAGTAAGCAGCATCGTACACAACCGTTAATTCTGCATCGGCATAAATTAACACTCGGGCCTGAAATTTGTATCTATTCGATAGCCTCAAGGACGTTGCCCAAGAGTATTTGACAGAGCCTCAACTAGAGGCTCTACGTCGATCTTATGTGGTAGCAAGAGATGCCCACGAAGGGCAAACCCGCTCTAGCGGGGAACCATACATTATCCACCCTGTTGCAGTAGCTCGAATCTTGGCTGAAATGCGCCTCGATTTAGAAACCCTGCAAGCCGCTCTTTTGCACGATGTTATTGAAGATACCGCCGTGTCTAAAGAAGAGCTGGAAGACCAATTTGGTCATGCCGTTGCCGAACTGGTTGATGGCGTGTCAAAACTGGATAAGCTGAAATTCCGAGATAGAAAAGAAGCGCAAGCGGAAAACTTCCGTAAGATGGTTCTTGCAATGGTGCAAGACATCCGTGTCATTCTTATCAAGCTATCGGACCGCACGCACAACATGCGCACATTGGGTGCTTTACGCCCGGATAAGCGTCGCCGTATTGCTCGCGAAACCCTCGAAATTTATGCCCCCCTAGCCCATCGCCTAGGTATTCATAATATAAAAACCGAACTCGAAGAGTTGGGTTTTGAAGCCCTATATCCAAACCGGTATCGCGTTCTTAAAGAAGTAGTCAAAGCTGCTCGCGGTAACCGTAAAGAGATGATTCAGCGTATCCACAACGAAATAGAAGGCCGTTTGCAAGATGCTGGCTTGAAATCTCGCGTTGTTGGTCGTGAGAAAAACCTCTATTCGATCTATAACAAGATGAAGACCAAAGAACAGCGTTTCCATACAATTATGGACATTTACGCTTTTCGCGTCATCGTCGATACTCCAGACACTTGTTACCGCGTTCTTGGCCAAGTTCACAGCTTGTATAAGCCTCGTCCTGGCCGTATGAAAGACTATATCGCGGTACCAAAAGCCAACGGATACCAATCTCTGCATACCTCTATGGTCGGCCCACACGGTGTTCCTGTTGAAGTACAAATTCGTACTGAAGATATGGACCAAATGGCAGACAAGGGTGTGGCAGCACACTGGTCATATAAATCCAATGGTGAGCGTGCAGGCACTACAGCCCAAATCAAAGCGCAACGCTGGATGCAAAGCTTACTTGAACTGCAACAAAGCGCAGGTAACTCGTTTGAGTTTATCGAAAACGTTAAATCGGATCTGTTCCCAGATGAGATCTACGTCTTCACACCAAAAGGCCGTATCGTTGAAATGCCGGTAGGCGCAACAGCCGTCGACTTCGCTTACGCAGTGCACACTGACATTGGTAACTCCTGTGTTGGTGCGCGTGTAGATCGAACCCCTTACCCATTAAGTAAACCACTGAAAAACGGCCAAACCGTAGAAATTATCAGTGCACCGGGTGCAAGACCAAACGCGGCATGGCTTAACTACGTGGTGACATCACGAGCTCGAACTAAGATTCGCCAAGTGTTGAAAACAATGCGCCGTGAAGATTCAGTCATGTTGGGGCGCCGTTTGCTTAACCATGCTTTAGGTGAACTATCACTTAATGACATCAGCGGAGATGTGGTTAATCAAGTGCTGGTCGATCTTAAAGTCGCCTCTGTTGATGATATGTTAGCGGCAATCGGTCTGGGTGAATTAATGAGTATTGTCATTGCCCGTCGCTTACTTGGTGATGGTGATGACTTCTCTCAAGAGCAAAAAGAACAATCAGCATCCACTAGCAATAAACGTAAAATGCCGATTCGCGGCGCCGAAGGTATTTTGCTGACGTTTGCGAACTGTTGTCATCCGATTCCTGATGATTCCATTATTGCTCATGTCTCCCCTGGCCGTGGCTTGGTGGTACACTGCGAAACATGTCCGAATGTACGCGGTTACCAAAAAGAACCTGAGAAATACATGGCAGTTGAATGGACCGATGACTACGACCAAGATTTCATTGCTGAACTGCGTGTTGATATTCTTAATCGCCAAGGTGCGCTTGCTGAATTAACCAATGTTATTTCGCAAACGGGTTCGAACATTCAAGGACTTTCAACAGAAGAACGCGACGGTAGGCTTTACACCGTTACTGTCCTTCTTACGACGAAGGACCGTGTTCACTTAGCTGGCATTATGCGTAAGATTCGTGGTATGCACGATGCGCTAAAAGTCAGACGCAAAAAATACTAACTCCGTCCCCGTTCCTGTTCCTGGCTCCTGATACGCTCAGGAATCAGGAACGAATATTAAGGAACGCCGTTAATGAATTCCGAACGCTACGCTCGTATTCAACAAGTGCTAAAAGCACGTCAACCTGATCTCACGCTCTGCTTAGAGCAAGTTCACAAGCCTAATAACGTTTCTGCGGTCATTCGCACCGCCGATGCTACAGGTCTTCATAAAATCCACGCAGTATGGCCAAACGACAGTATGCGCACTCTTTCGCATACCTCTGCAGGCGCTCGTAACTGGGTTGAAGTAGAAACCCACGACACCATTGAAGAAGCGGTGACCACTCTAAAAAGCGAAGGTATGCAAGTACTGATCACCAACCTATCAGACACTGCAGTTGATTTTAGAGACATCGATTATACCAAGCCGACAGCAATCATTTTGGGGAGTGAAAAAACCGGAATTTCACAACAAGCACTCGAACTGGCAGACCAGGATATTGTGATCCCTATGGTCGGCATGGTTCAATCATTGAATGTATCGGTAGCCAGTGCTTTGATTCTGTATGAGGCACAACGCCAGCGCCAATTAGCTGGACTATATGACCGTGATAAAAGTGCGTTAGATGAAGAAACGATTCAGCGTATCCTATTTGAGCGTGGTCATCCGGTATTAGCGAAAGTGGCTAAACGTAAAAAGCTCCCTTATCCACCCCTTGATGACGAAGGCCAAATTGTCGCGGACCCTTCTTGGTGGCAAGAGATGCAACGTAAATAGGTCTCATCTCATCAGCCGGAGCAGCAAAAAAGTAGGGTTCTCCGGCATACAGTTCCAACTTCCCAAACTTTTCCCTGTACAAAAACACAGTCCAGTGTTTGAATAAACTTATCTATTTTATCGGTAACGAAGAGCTTATCTATGTCCCAATTGCTTTCCGCTGTTCCACTGACGTCACTCTCTGGTGTAGGAGCAAAAGTCGCGGAAAAACTGGAAAAAATTGGTTTAGTCTCTGTACAGGATCTCCTGTTTCACTTGCCTCTTCGTTACGAAGATCGCACCCGTATCTATCCCATCATAAAACTGCATCCTGGAATTTGGGCTGCGGTACAAGGCAAGGTGATGGCAGTCGATACCATTTTTGGTCGACGTAAAATGCTGACAGTGCGAATCAGTGATGGTAACGGTACGCTAACACTACGCTTTTTTAATTTCACCGCAGGGATGAAGAACAATTTTACTGAAGGTAAGTTGGTACATGCCTATGGCGAAATTAAACGCGGTAATGGTGGCTTGGAAATTATTCATCCAGACTACAAATTTTACGCACCAGCACAGAAGCCCGATGTTGAGCCCAACCTCACCCCTGTCTATCCTACGACAGATGGATTACGCCAAATCACTCTACGTAACCTTACCGACCAAGCGCTTGAATTACTCGATAAAGCCGCCGTTCAGGAATTATTACCATCAGGGCTTTATGACCATCAGATGACCATGGGACAGGCTCTACACATTATTCACCGTCCACCAGCCGATATCGACCTCTCTTTATTTGATGAAGGGCGCCATCCAGCTCAAATTCGTTTAATTATGGAAGAACTGCTGGCACAGAACCTATCAATGCTCTCTGTACGCAGCCAAGGACAATTGGAACAGTCATTCCCGTTGCCTGAAGCCAACGAGCTAAAGCAGAAACTTCTAAGCCAACTGCCATTTAGCCCGACCAATGCACAGGCTCGTGTTGTTAAAGAGATTGAGCAAGATTTAGTCAAACCTCACCCCATGATGCGTCTAGTACAGGGTGATGTTGGTTCAGGTAAAACCCTAGTCGCAGCACTTGCTGCGGTAAGATCTATCGCCCATGGTTATCAGGTTGTTCTAATGGCTCCCACGGAACTATTAGCCGAGCAGCACGCCATTAACTTTGCGGGTTGGTTTGAACAATTGGGGATTCAAGTCGGCTGGTTAGCCGGCAAATTAAAAGGGAAAGCAAAAGACACTGAGCTTGCTCGTATCGAAAGTGGTGAAGCACAAATGGTGGTGGGTACCCATGCTCTTTTCCAAGAACATGTGAACTTTAAAAATCTGGCGCTAGTCATTATTGATGAACAGCATCGCTTTGGTGTGCATCAGCGTTTAGAGCTACGCGAAAAAGGGGTTAAGCAAGGCGCTGTACCGCATCAATTGATCATGACGGCAACGCCCATTCCACGTACATTAGCGATGACCGCTTACGCGGATTTAGAAACCTCAGTGATCGACGAACTACCGCCAGGACGAACGCCCATTCAGACCGTGGCGATTCCAGATACTAAACGAGACACCATTATTGAGCGAGTACGCCACGCCTGCTTAACTGAAGGTAAACAAGCCTATTGGGTATGTACTTTAATTGATGAATCTGAAGTATTAGAAGCACAAGCGGCAGCAGATATTGCCGAAGAACTACAACGAACTCTGCCTGATGTAAAAATCGGTCTGGTACATGGACGTATGAAAGCTGCTGAAAAGCAGGAAGTGATGCGTTCCTTTAAAGCCAATGAGCTGCACTTGCTGGTTGCGACCACCGTTATCGAAGTTGGTGTGGATGTACCCAATGCGAGCTTAATGATCATCGAAAACCCAGAGCGTCTTGGCCTTGCTCAATTACACCAGTTGCGTGGACGCGTTGGACGAGGTTCGGTTGCCAGTCACTGTGTTTTGCTCTATCACGCACCACTATCTAAAACGGCCCAAAAACGCTTGGGGGTACTACGCGAAAGTAACGATGGGTTTGTCATCGCTCAACGTGATTTAGAAATTCGTGGTCCGGGAGAATTGCTGGGGACGAAACAAACAGGGATGGCCGATTTTAAGATTGCCGACCTTATGCGTGATCAGCGATTAATTCCTGAGGTGCAACGTATTTCTCGTCACATTCACGATAATTTCCCACAACATGCTCAAGCAATTATTGATCGTTGGTTAGGCAATCGAGATATGTACTCCAAAGCGTAAATCTTTTGGCTTATGTTCCAACCACACTGTACGAGTTCCGACTGTTGTTTACGCGTTTAAATCGCTAGAATGCCAAACATGTTATGAGTAAAGACTAAGGCAAATGCATGAATACCCGAGAACTGATCGACGAAATTAAAAATCGCGTTGCTAATGGGGAAAACAAAGCAGCACTGTTTGAACAATTTCGTAAAAAAGTCCCAAAAGAGAGCCATGTTGCCTTTCTTATTGCTTCCACAGCGACACCAGAAAACATACTCAAAACGCGCCAGCTACGTACTATTTTGATCACGCTTGTTGCGCTATTGACCCTTCCCCTCACCTTTTTTGCTCATTATTTTGTCACTCAAGTCGAGTATCAGCGTGGGGCTTTGGAATGGCTATTTACCTTAGCCATTGGCGTGGCCTTCCCCTTACTTAATGCGCTTGGTATGCTGCGTCACCGATTTCCAGCCTATACCAACTTTATGACAACAGGGTTAGTGTTTGTCGTGCTCGCAGTGGTTGCCCTCCACCAGCATGCGATGACAATGACACCAACAATTCTTGTGTCTCTAGGTTTAGCCATCGCCCTGATTGTCTATTGTGGCTATGTTCGTTCACTACTATTCCCCGCTATTTCATGGTTTGGCATGGTGAAAAAAAATAGTCAGCAAGAATACCAATTCGATTAACTTCCCAAGCAATCACATCGATACCATTGAAAGGGAGTGACCATACCTTCCTTTCTTTGGGCTTAGCCTATGCTCTACCCCCTGTATCAAATGGCCATTGGGGTATATAACTCTCTTCGCAATGCCACTAAGTTACTCTTTCCTAATGCATACTTGTCCACCTGGTCAAAAAAGTCATTAAAACCAACTAGCAAACGTTTGCTTTTTGATCGCAAGCCTCTATAATCGCCGCCTATTTTCAATATTTTGATCCTTGCTTCACTCCACTATCTTTACGATCATGATGGACTAACCAAGATCAATATTGATCCCCAATCTAGGGCAGGTTCTGATTAACAGCAATCACAGATAGATTATCTGCTCGACTTTTATCGCCCATTCAGCGCGGTAAAAGCTTAGATTTGAAAACTAGGAAAACACTATGACTACCAACAACGCCGGACGTAAATCCGAATTGGTTTACCAACTTAATGACAGACCGCCATTACCTCAAACCATCTTTGCGGCATTACAGCACCTGCTCGCTATGTTCGTTGCTGTGATCACCCCTTCACTGATCATTTGTCAAACTCTCGGCGTCTCCCCAGAGCAGACCAATACGATTATCAGTATGTCGCTTTTTGCCTCAGGTGTTTCATCCTTTATTCAAATCAGAACCATCGGTCCTATCGGTTCTGGCCTACTTTCAATTCAAGGCACCAGCTTTAACTTTTTAGGTCCAATTATTGGTGCAGGATTATCTTTAAAGCAGGGTGGTGCTGATGTGCCAACCATGATGTCAGCCATTTTTGGCACCATCTTATTCGCCTCTTTGGCAGAAATTTTGCTGTCTCGCGTATTAGAGTTTGCACAACGCATTATCACACCGCTGGTCTCTGGCATCGTAGTTACACTGATTGGCCTAACTCTGATTAATGTGGGTCTTATCTCTATGGGTGGTGGCTACTCAGCAATGGGAAATCACACTTTTGGCAGTCTGCATAACTTGGCCCTAGCAGGCACAGTGTTAGCAATGATTGTGATTTTAAACCGTTCGCGCAATCCATATATTCGCGTATCCTCAATCGTCATTGCCATGCTAGTGGGATACATCATGGCTTACTTTATGGGTATGATCGATTTTTCTAAACAACACCAAAATGATTTATTCGCCCTGCCGATTCCAATGCAGTTTGGTTTGAGCTTTGATTGGTCGCTGTTTATTCCTCTCGTGCTCATCTTTCTGATTACAGCACTGGAAGCAATCGGTGATATTACTGCAACCTCAGAAGTATCCGGAGAGCCAGTAAAAGGCCCTATTTACATGAAACGCCTCAAAGGTGGTGTTTTGGCAGATGGTTTTAACTCGGCATTAGCAGCTTTCTTCAACAGTTTTCCAAACTCAACCTTCAGTCAAAACAACGGCATCATCATGTTAACTGGTGTAGCAAGCCGTTATGTGGGTTACTTTATCGCAGGTATGCTGGTTCTTCTTGGGTTATTCCCAGGCGTTGCAAGCTTTGTACAAATGATTCCTGAACCAGTATTAGGCGGTGCAACTATCGTTATGTTTGGTACGATTGCAGCAGCGGGTGTCCGGATTATTTCACGTGTTGAATTGGATCGCCGCGCAGTACTGATCATGGCACTATCATTCTCAATGGGTCTTGGCATCTCACAAAAACCGGAGATACTTCAATTCATGCCTGAGTTTATTAAGAACCTGTTCTCGACTGGTATTGCAGCAGGCGGTATCACGGCCATCATCTTAAATATCATATTGCCAGAACATATGGCGGAAAAAGATGACGTTGAGAATGCGTAACTACCGCTGGTAATAGATGTGAGGGAGCTAAGTTAGCTCCCTTTCTTTTTTGGAACAGATGGGAAACTGATCTGCATTTTTAAACCACCCTCACTGCGGTTTGTGGCTGCCACCGCTCCATGGTGCTGACTGACAATGCGTTTAACAATGGCTAAACCTAACCCTGTTCCCTCACTACCCCGAGCTTGATCTCCGCGCGTAAAAGGTTCAAACACCCTTATTAACTTCACTCGCTGGAATGCCTGGACCGTTGTCTTCTACGCTCAACCATACCATTTTACGATCAGCCGTTACTCCAGATGAAATTTTGACCCAACCGTTACCATAACGAACCGCATTCACCACTAGGTTAGTCAACGCTCGTTTAATGGCTATAGGGCTTCCCTTAGCAGACACCAAATTCGGGGTTAAATCACAGATGACATCGCCTTCAATCGCCATTGCTTCAGCCGATCCAACATCCTCTGCAATACTATTAAGGTCAACCGCTTCAAAGCTATCTAAATTGACAGGCTTCAAATAATCCATAAATTGGCTAATGATCTCATTACATTCTTCAGTATCACTGATAATACCTTCTGCAAGATAACTGTCTTCAGGCGACATCATTTCCGTTGCCAATCGGATTCGAGTTAACGGCGTTCTCAAATCATGACTGATCCCTGCCATCAATAGAGCTCGATCTTCTTCTAACGCTTGAATACCTTGTGCCATCTGGTTAAAGGAGCGAGTCACTGAGCGAATTTCTGTCGCTCCTCGTTCGGGAAGAGCTGGAGGGAACTCACCGTGCCCAACCTGTTTTGCGGCTTTTTCTAACGCCGTTAATGGCCGGTTCTGCCAACGAATAAAGACCCATCCCCCAACAACAATCACAAACGCCATGATGATGCTGTTACGAAACAAAGGAGCAAAATCCCCTTCATGCAATTCAGATAATGGGATACGAATCAGTTGCCCAGGTAAATTTTCAATTTTTACCCACAATACATAGCTATCTTTGCCCAAGGCCATACGAACCTCAGTTGGAGTCCCTAAATCCTCGCTCATTTCTTCGCTCATCAGGTCAATACTCACGCCATGCTGATACCCTTCAGCTTCTGGGCTATCTTCACTGTGAATGGTAACACCGAGCTGTTCGAGTACACGCTGACGCTGCGGTGCATCGAGTGACAAATGATTATCTTTAACCGAGCCATCCAACATTAAATTTATCTCATGACCTAAGATTTTGTTGAATTGCTGTAAACTCGGCATCAATGCGTAATTGAATACCGCGTAATAAGAGTAGATTTGGCTCGCTATCAATAAACTGAGAAATAAAAAGATGGATTGAGTAATCGAGCTACGGATGTTAATTCGCATAGACTGTGCCTAGGAAGAAATGAGAAAAGGTGCCGCGTGGGCACCTATTGAAAGACTATTTAAGCTTACCATCAGGGACAAATACATAACCAAGTCCCCAAACAGTTTGAATATAGCGTGGCTTACTAGGATCAACTTCTAACATGCGACGCAAGCGAGAAATTTGCACGTCTATAGACCGCTCCATCGCAGAGTATTCACGGCCTCGAGCCATATTCATTAGTTTGTCACGCGATAGAGGTTCTCTCGCATTCAGTACTAATGCTTTCAATACTGCAAACTCTCCGGAAGTGAGTGGCATAGGTTCGTTGCCGCGGTACATTTCACGCGTTCCCAAATTCAGGCGAAACTCGCCGAATTCAACCACAGACTCCTCTGAACTTGGCGCTCCTGGCGCCTCCATCACTTGGCGACGTAACACCGCTTTGATGCGAGCAAGCAACTCGCGAGGATTGAAAGGCTTCGGTAGATAATCATCTGCCCCAACCTCTAAGCCAACGATACGGTCGATTTCATCGCCTTTCGCCGTCAGCATCAAAATAGGTAGC